>JAZUHM010000101.1:0-6180 GCA_045641725.1 Bacteroidaceae bacterium
CTTATACTCCACACTGAAACCGCCGAGTTCCAATGCGCAAGCGGCTGACAATGCGAGTTCGTCGAGCTTAGAATCGCAAGAACTGCGCACCAGCACGTCGGCCTCAGCCTTGCCGTTGGCAGCCACCACGATACCGAGGTTGCATGAGGTCTCTACGATGCTTGGCATAGATGGGATGAAACGATATGGGCCCACAGCTGTGGCAAGCACAGCCTTGGTAATGTTCATAGCCACGGCTGCAGGTATAACCTCGGCAGGAGCAGCCACCTCAGTAGCAGCAATCACCGGACCATCCTCAATTCCCTTATACTCAGCTTGATAAGTCTGTTCCCACTTAGCGGCAACAGCCTTGATCTCAGCCACCTTGTCGGCAGGAGCCACAACCACGATGTTGCCTCGGCTTGGGATAGCATTGCGCATATCGCCGCCCTCCCAAGATGCCAGCGCATAACCAGCGTCGAGCAGTTCCTTGGCAATATTGGCAAGCAACTTGTTGGCATTGGCGCGGCCCTCGTTGATTTCAAGACCAGAGTGACCGCCCTTCAGTCCAGAGATAGCAATCTGCACAGCAGCACCTGCTGGTGCAGCCTCGGGAGCATAGGTCATCTCGGCAGCCACGTCCACACCGCTGGCACTACCAATCACAAACTCACCCTCAGTCTCATTGTCGAGGTTAAGCAGAATCTCGCCCTTAAGGGTGGTAGGCAACAGGTTGTTAACGCCATACATGCAAGTCTCCTCATCTACAGTGAAGATAGCCTCCAGCGGACCATGCTTGAGGGTCTTGTCCTCAAAGATAGCCATGGCTGTAGCCACGCCCATACCGTCGTCAGAGCCCAGAGTAGTACCCTTGGCCTTTACCCAGTCGCCATCGATGTAAGTCTCGATAGGATCGGTCAAGAAGTCGTGGGTTGACTCCTGAGTCTTCTGCGGCACCATGTCCATGTGGGCCTCCATGGTCACCATCTTGTGGTCTTCCATGCCAGGAGTAGCCGGCACACGCACGATGATGTTGCCTGCATTATCCTTAAAATTCTCAAAACCATTGGTCTCTGCCCAATTGAGCAGGAACTCCTGCACTTTCTCCAAGTGTCCCGAAGGACGTGGCACCTGTGTGAGGGCGTGGAAAGCCTTCCAGATGCCCTGCGGCTGTAATTCTGCGATTGTCATAATATTATAGTTTTAGAAATTAGTCGTCCAAAGCAAGCGGCATCGACAAGTTTTACCTCGCCACCGCCCCATTTTGCTTACAAATCTACTAATTATTTTTATATAAGGTATATTTTCACCCCCAAAAAACATTTTTTTATTTGTCTCTTGTATAATTTTTAAAATCCTCTCATAAAATATTAATCCATAAGATACAACGACCTCCAAATAAGATGCTAAGCGACTATCTACGCATTATTTGCATTTGAGCATGAACAGAATAACAACAAGCGATTGCAATAAGTTGCAGAAATTACACGCAAAAATGTAAGTTTGATATAATCAAAGTTATATAGTTTTATAAAAATCACCAATTCCGAGAACTTTTTGTTCGATTTTGAGAGATTATTCATAAATTTGCAGAAGCAAAGTTATGCATTTTCGCAACTGAAAGTATGAAATCATTCAATACAGCGGGTACTTGTCGCCCGAATGAACATTATATGGTGGACATCACCGAACGCTTGGAAATCATTCATAAGATGGTTGCCAAGGGTAACTACTTCTGTATAAATCGTGGTAGGCAGTATGGTAAGACTACCACCCTTGCCGCCTTGGCTAATTATCTAAAAAACGATTATTGTGTCTTTAGTATTAGTTTTGAAGGTATTGACGACAGTTACTTTCAGGATGCCACAACAGCAAATGCTGCATTCCTAAGATTGCTAAGACGCGAAACACGCAATGCTCCTAATAACGATAAAATCAAGGAACTGCTTGATGAGGTAGCCCCAAGAGGATTGAAGTCTGTTGACGACTTTGATTTTACCGACATTGTGTCAGAGCTCTGTGAATTATCCACAAAACCAATTGTCATTTTGATTGACGAAGTGGATCAAGCAGGCAACAATGACGGCTTCATCAGATTCCTTGGAGGATTGCGAAAAATGTATCTTCAGCGCGCATTGCATCCAACCTTCCAATCCGTCATCCTTGCCGGTGTCTATGACATCAAGAACCTAAAACTGAAGATTCGGACGGAAGAAGAGCATCTGTATAACAGTCCTTGGAATATTGCCGTTCCTTTTAATGTTGATATGAGTCTTTCGGCTGAAGGCATCACTGGAATGCTCGCTGAATACAAGGCAGACCACAACCTGACTTTTGACGAAGTATTCGTAGGCCAGATGATTCGCGACTATACAGCAGGCTATCCATTTCTTGTGAGTCGAATTTGTCAAATCATCGATGCGGAGCAATACTCATGGGACAAGGAGGGTGTGCTGAAGGCAGTCAATGCTCTACTCAAAGAGGGCAACACACTCTTTGACGACATGCAGAAAAAATTGACCCAGTTTCCGGGACTTTCCGAGATGATGAAATCCATCATCTTTGGCGGCAGACGAGTGTCATTCAACTATTACGACAAGGACATCAACATTGCCGTCATGTTCAACCTCGTCAAGGAAGAACTAGGTGCGACAAAGATAGCTTGTCGCATATTCGAGACATGGCTTTACAACTATTACATCTCTCTCGACAAGCCATCCCACATCTACCAGTTGGGCGAATACGAAAAGAACCAGTTCATCCATGATGGCATTATTGATATGCGCCTTCTAATGGAGCGATTCTGTGTTCACTTCAACGAAATCTATCGCCCTGGACACGACAATCAGTTTATTGAGGATAATGGCAGAAAGATATTCCTTACCTACCTGCGCCCGATTATCAACGGCATAGGCAATTACTACTGCGAAGCCCAGACGCGTGATCTCACCCGCACCGACATCATCATAGATTATCTCGGCCAGCAATACATCGTGGAGTTAAAAATATGGCATGGACAATCATATAATGAACGAGGCGAAAAACAGCTTGCAGAATACCTTGAACGGTACAACCTGCAAACCGGCTACATGGTAAGTTTCTGCTTCAACAAATCAAAGCAGCCAGGCTTGCTGCCGCCAGTAGAATTGAATGGACGAACATTGATTGAAGCATTAGTGTAAATCAAAGTTGTAAACTAATACAAACCACATAACAAATTGTGCATTTTGTGTCCCGAGTCCTGAAGTAACGACAAAATCTGCATCTTACGGCCATCGCAACCTAATTTTTCCGCGCTCAGAAATTCATTTTCTGCGCCACAAAAATTTCTTGTTGCGAGATAAATTTCGTTCACAGCGCTGTGAACGTTTGTTCACACCGGTGTGAACGATAGTTCACAGCGCTTTGAACAGTTGTTCACAGCGCAGTGAACCAAAATTAGCGCGCAGTTAGTATTTTTAAGTGCGCAAAAAGAGAAAATCAAGTGGGATTAAATTTCGAAATACAAGCATTTACGCCTCGCGCAACGAGCGCTTGGGCGTAAACTGAAGGGCCACGATGGCATAGATGCCAAGGGCCACGAGCAGCAGTGTCTGCACGGTGTGGACGATCAGCACAAACTGCTCAGCATTCTCTGCGGCTGTCTGCTGCACCACGCCTGGCAGCATCAGCATGTATGGCAGCAACACCGACTTGACGGCAAAATGCCACGAGCCCGCGCCGTTGGGAGTGGGCACAATCACTGCCACTGTGCCTACGCAAAACGACACAAGAGCCGCGTCCAGGCCGAGGTTCTCGCTGAAGCCAAAACAAAAAAACGTGAGGTAATAATGAAAGAAGTAGGCCACCCAGATTCCTACACTATAAATAAGGTATAGGGGAATATTGCTGACATGCTTGAGCGACATCACGCCTTCTATCAGCCCTTGCAGCGTGGCTTTTACGCGCGTGAGCAACTGCATCTTCTTCATCACTATCAGGCCGAGTATCACGATGCACACGGCGCAGATGGCGGTCACCATGATGCCGGTGCTGGAGAATCGGCTGGTGAGATTGCTCAGGCTGACTCCCGACTTGGCAAAGAAATCACAGAAGGCCTGCCACTGAAACAAAAACACGCCGCAGCACAACAGCAGCATCACAATCATATCTACAGCTCGCTCGGTGAGCACTGCTCCCAGAGACTTGGCAAACGAAACGTCATCCTTGTTTTTGAGCACGCCGCAGCGCAAAAACTCGCCCACGCGGGGGATGACCAGGCTCGCGGCATAGCTCAGATAGATGGCGCAGACGGCCACATGAGTACGGCAGCGCTCGCCGATTGGTTTGAGCGCCAACTGCCAGCGCAGGGCCCTGAAGACCTGAGCCAGTATGCCGGGAATAAACGACAGCAGCATCCACTCCCACCTCATGTGGTGGAGCATCACGTCCTCCATTTTTGCAAAATCAAAATTGCGGTACATCCAATAGAGAATGCCCCCGCCCAATGCAAAGGAGAGTAGAATCTGCAGTGTTTTCTTTAGAATTTTGTTCATTGAGGTGCAAAGTTAATGCTTTTTTGCGATTTGCGTTCATAATCGGCGCAAAATGACAGCACCCTCACACATTTTAACAAAAATAAAACAACAGGAAATCGGCTATGCAGATAACAAAAATGATAATGCTCACCAATAACTTGAACAATGTGCCGGCCACCAGGGCAATCAGCGTAAAAGCCGCTGACTTAAAGGCCCTGCCCACCTTGCGTCCGCCGCTATAGCCCTTCAGATCGGTCAAGGCTCCAAGAAATCCGCCAATAAACGGGCCCAGCACCAGCCACCATCCGCCGTAGAGGATGCCGGCTATCAATCCGATGTTGGCGCCGCGATTGGCCCACTTGCCTCCGCCGCCTATCTTCGCCATCAGGCCCGGCGCCATGAAGTCGAGAATGGTCACAAACACCACCATCACAAGCATAATCATGGTAATTACCACCATCGGCACTGTGCGCCACGCAAAAGGCATGCACAAATCTGCCGCCATGCAGCACAGCATGCCTATCATGCTCAAAGGCGGGCCGGGAATGCCGGGCACAACAGAGCCGATGATGCCAATGATATTCAACACCAGACAAAGGCAAAACAATACGACGATACAAATTTCCATAGTAGCAGAAATTCAATAACTGCGGGGACTGCAGAACCGATTACTTGTAATATCTCAGCCAGGCCCAGAATCTGCGGCGGCTGCAATAGTGCGGATTGTGGTCATTGGCGTAGGCCTCGCGCTCAAACGACACATTGCGGTAAGCCTTGTTCACGCTGCCAATGGCGATAATGCGCACCAACCATTCAACACCATACCACAAATAAAAGAATAAAAACAGCATCTCTCTCTGCTGCAGGGTATGGATATACTCATGGCGAGCCAACATAGGCGACATCTTGATCTTACTGAAAATCACGCCGCATATATTTATGGCATCGTACCTGCCAAAGGGAAAGATGCTGTTATAAATTACTTTCATAACGACAGTAGCGATCGGGAGTTCGTCGGGCATTATCGCTATTGCGAGTCAACTGAAGCCGGCTTCGTTACCAGTCTTCCTCGGTCTTCTGCTTCTCAACAGGTTTTGGCTGCTCGCCAAAGTGAGAATTGAGATAGGTGATATAGTCGCGGCATGCGGTGAGGCACTTGGCGTTGCCGTTGATAAAAGCACGCGAATAACTGTCGCGATGCTTGCCGTTAGCCTTGACAGGATAGCAGTCTGCCACAGGAGTAACCTTGCCCACAACGTCCTTCACCCAATCAGATGAGTCAAGAATGAAGTTGCTGATGCGGGCATCGTATCTCAGGCGATTTTCCTTGAACTGAAATGTGATATCAAGCGGAATAGTCACATGAGCCTCGGAGGCTGTGGCGCCCAATCCCTGAAAACCGTAAGCGTCGGCCATGCCTACGAGTCTGAACTGCGCACGAATGATTCGTTTCTCGACATCATATTCCACAATGGTGTCGCCCTGATAGGTAAAGGCCTTGTTAATCCACATTTTGGTGAGGCCCATCACGGTGGCAATGTCAAAAGAGTCGCGTGCATTCACCACAAATGCGTGGCGGATGGCGCCCTCGTCGTTTAAGCCAAACTCCTGATAAACGGCTTTGGCCCAATCGGCCTGATCCTTCTTGTTATTGTCGGCCACGTACTTCCAGGTCTCGATGGCA
>JAZUHM010000102.1:0-1724 GCA_045641725.1 Bacteroidaceae bacterium
CCAAAGAACCAGGAGAACCTCAAGAGCGAGTTCTTTATCCCACTCATGGTTGACCACCTCATCAAGACCGGCAAGGCTACTTGCGAAGTGCTCGACACCACCTCTAAGTGGTTTGGCGTTACCTATCCAGAAGACCGTCCGGGCGTAGTTGAGAAGTTTGCCAAGCTTGGCGAAGAAGGCCAGTACCCAGAGAAGATGTTCTAATCCGAACTACCTTATATATACAATAAGCAGCGGCTCCATGTGAAGCCGCTGCTTATTTTTGTGGTCTTATTACATCACCTCGTCGCCAAAGGTCATCTGGGCGTCGTTGACAATGCGGCGAATGAAGGCCGGGTCGTCTTTTTTGCAAATCATCAGCACCTTGTCGTTCTCCACTACCATATAGCCCTCAAGGCCTTGCGCAATCACCACCTTGCCGGGAATGGTGCGGAAGAGATTATTGCGGCTGGAGTAGATTAGGTGGCGAGAGTCGCTCGTGACGTTGCCGTTGCGGTCCTTCTGCTGCAAATCATAGTAATTCTTCCACGAGCCCACGTCGGCCCAGCCAAAGGTAGAGGGCGCTATATACACATTGAAGTTATGTTCCAATATCAGCATGTCCACCGTTTGGAAGCGGATGCGCGGATACTGGTCAGAAATCATCTGCACCACATCGTCGGCGTCGATGCTGCTGCCCGACATGCTCGCCAGCTTCTCAATCTCAGGATAATCCTCCTTGATGGCGCGCAGCATCGTCTTGGCGTTCCACATAAAGATACCGGTGTTCCAATAAAACTCGCCGCTCTCGCAAAACAGGTTGGCAAAATCGATGTCTGGCTTCTCGGTAAAGCTCTTCAAGCGCAGGAATCCGTCCTTCTGCTCCATGCCGGCCTGCAGATAGCCGTAGCTTGTGGCAGGGCGCGTCGGCTTGATGCCGATAGCGAGAAAATTGTCGGTTTCATCGACAAATTTCAGTCCTTTTTCCACCTGCTCCACAAAGGCTGCCGTGTCGAAAATCAAATGGTCGGCGGGCGTGGAAATGATATTGGCCTCAGGATTGCGGCCGATAATGTGCATCAGCGTGAGAGCCGTGGCGGGCGCCGTGCTTATCTGCAATGGTTCTGCAATAATATTCTGCGGATCAATCTCAGGCAATTGCTCTTTGACAATATCAACATAGTCCTTAAAAGTGCTCACGCAGATATTTTTTGGGTCTATCACCTTGGCGCACCTGTCGTAGGTCATCTGCAGCATAGTGCGCCCCGTAGAAAACAGAGTGAGAAACTGCTTCGGCATTGCCGCCGTGCTCATTGGCCAAAGTTTGGAGCCGATACCTCCCGCCAAAATAATGCAATAGTTCTTGCTGTCCATAATTATTCGGTAATTTGATTTATTTTGCGTTGCTAAGATAGCAAAAAAATCGCGAAACAGCCATATTTTGCACAAAAACAATAAAAAAATTTGCCAAATCAAAATAAAATCTTACCTTTGCGCCACGTTTGAGACAAAATAGCATGCCCAGATGGCGGAATTGGTAGACGCGTTGGTCTCAAACACCAATGCCGCAAGGCGTGCCGGTTCGATCCCGGCTCTGGGTACCACAAAAATCTGCAAGCAATTAGCGCTTGCAGATTTTTTTGTTCAGGGAGTTGACAAACGATAACAATGTCTCGCATGGTGACTTTCGTAGCTTGGCGCGTCCCGCGCCGAGCACCAATTGAGGCAGAACTGTCGCTCGAAGC
>JAZUHM010000103.1:0-7090 GCA_045641725.1 Bacteroidaceae bacterium
CATGGCTACGATCCGACTTTATTCCAACTCCTATGTCTGACTCACAAGGTAAGCTCCAACGGCACTTTCCACCCATCTGCCCCACAAGTGTTGACTTGCCTACCTGTCGAGGACCAGCAAGAACCTGCATGAACTTACGAGGTTCGCCTATCCGTTCGCAAAGGATGCTGTATTGTTCTCTTATGTATTCAGTCATATTATTCAAATGCTTTTTGTTTGTGATATTGTGCTTGGCGAAATGTTTAATTCGTCAGTACAAAATGTTCAAATGTGCAATGCAAAATGTTCAATTTGTGCTACAAAATTAGTTTGAGTTCGGGATAAGGAATTACCACAATTCCAGTTGTCTGGTAGGCTCAACACGAACATTGAGCGCTTGCGGTTTGCCATCAAAGAAACAATAAGCTCCCATCGCAGAAACAAGATTGATAAGAAATCCATTAACGGATCTGTGCCTGGAGTGTACAAGGTTTGCTTCGTTCTTGAGTTTGTCGTTGATCAGTTCAATAACGTATCTCTTTCTCAATACGATTTTGTCCCACAAAGGCATAAGCTTGTTCTTCATGTTGCTTTTCAATCCAGTCACTAATTGTATTCCGTCATTAAACAGATATTCAAACAGTTTGGCGGAAATATATCCTCTGTCAGCGAACAGCTTTCCGTAGATTTCTTTAGAGAATCTAGCCCACACCTTGACATCTCTGTCATCTACGTTTGCAGGTGTAATACAGAAAGTTATGATTTCTCCCATGTCATTGCAGAGCAGGTGAAGTTTGAAACCGTGATACCATCCCATAGTTCCTTTTCCTGTGGCTGCCATATCCTTGAACACCTTGTTGGTGTATCTCCTTATTATATGGCACACCGGCATCATGGTGCTGTCTGCGAATGTTATACCAGTGCAGTGTCCGAAAGCAGTCATTTTTAAAAAGAAAACAAGCTTAAAGAACACTCTCTGCTGAAGTTCGACGAAGCGGTTATATGACACAACATCAGGGAAGTTGTGTCGCATGCTCTTACAGATATACATAAGGTAGAAATGTTTAAAATTGCGGAATGAACCGAACTGATACATTATTAATATTGTCATTATTTCAGAGTCGGACAAAGTAGCTTTTCTATTGCGATTTTTCTTGCCATTTGGGTCAGTCAGGGCAAATTTTGCGGTTTCAACATCAAAAAGTCGGCTAAATTCATCTACAGCACAGAAAATTTCAGTAATTTTGTCTTGGGTAATCATAACGGAATTGTTTTTGTAATTGTTTGATTTTTACACGTTAAAGTTACAACTTTTCCGCGAGATTACCTAATTTTTTTATGCTTTTCTTATCCCGAACTCAAACTTTTTTAGTGTAGTTCGGTAAAAACACCGTGATTGATCCGTCTTCTCCCCTGGTTTGAAGTGCCCCCCAAAAGTTAGACAGATTTATATTCTCTATTGTAATTTAATCTGTACTGTACAGGGGCTAGCCCCTGGAGCCGCAGTTTAAGTCGTTTGTTGTTGTAGTAGTGTATGTATTTATGCAGGTTCTGCTCAAAGTCTGCTATGGATGTGTACCTGTTGCAATAAAGCATCTCGTTCTTCATCAGCGCAAAGAAATTCTCCATCATGGCATTGTCCAGGCAGTTACCCTTGCGTGACATGCTTTGTGTCACATTGTGGCTTCGCAAGGCTACGCTATAAGCTTTGTGCTGGTACTGCCAGCCTTGATCCGAATGCAGAATGCAATGAGGAGCGCGCCCCTTGACGGCAAACAGCTTTGTTAGCATTTCGCCTATCATCTTCATGTCAGGACTGGACGATACGCTATAGCAGACAATCTCGCCGTTAAACATATCCAGTACCGGCGATATATACAGGCGCTTGTCGTTTATGTTGACCTGGGTGACATCGGTGGCAAGCTTCTCCATAGGCATTGACGCCTTGAAATTCCTGTTGATGATGTTTGGCGCAATCCTGCCCACAGTTCCCTTGTAGGAGTTGTAGTGTCGTGCCTTGTGAGTTACTGCACGAAGTCCCAACTCACGCATAAGCTTCTCTATGGTCTTATGGTTCAGGAGCACTCCTTGGTTGCGCAGTGCCAAAGTAATGCGCCTTGAGCCGTAACGTCCTTTGTGTGAGTTAAATACATCCTGTATCATACGCTTCGCATCTGCATATTTGTCTATGCCTGCACGCTTGCGATGATAGTAGAACGTGGAGCGGGCCATATTCTTGCTTTTAAGCAGTGAGCAAAGTTTGTGTACAGGCCTCAGCTCATCTATGGCCGCTGCATCCTTTTTCTTTTTCTGGATTCTTCCATGTCCAAGGCCTTCAATTTTTTTAGCAGTGCATTCTCTGCGCGCAGATACTCCAGCTCCTCCAACAGTATTTTCTGCTCTTCGGGAGATAGCTGAGGCAGGTCGTTTCTCTTTTTCATTGTGTGTTGCATATTTACGATGCCACTCTACCATTGTACGGCGATCAACGCCATACTTGATGGCTGCGGCATGCAAAGTTAAGCCTTTTTTCAATTCTAATACTGCACGACGTATTGTTTTTTCATCATGAGCGCATCCTTTGCGAGGCAGAAGGCCAGCTGGTCCGTATTGACGATACATTGCCACCCACCACAAAATTGTATGGTGGCATATCTTATACTTTCTTGCCAAGCGTTTACTTCCGATGCCTGACTCGTACTTCTGAACAATCTTTAATTTTTCCTCTGGGGTGAATCTACTTTTCATTGAACACTGTATTTTAGTGTCCAACTTTTGGGGTACACATCACTCAGGGGAGGAGACGACTCAATCACAGCCATTTGTTTTACGGGACAATAATAAAATAAAATTTGCTCGCGTTCTGCCAAAATTAAAGCGAGCCCAGAGAAACTGAGCTCGCCGCATATAGTTTTAAAGTGTAGGACTAAATTACTTGCGCTTTGCATAACAGCGCAGGCCATAAATGGTAATCATCACAAAGCAGAAAAGCGGCAGGCAGTAGCTTACGTTTACGCTGGGCAGGCCGCAGATGATGTGTTCGGCACCGCCGGCATCGATGATAGCGCCCTGCAACGGTGGCATCAAAGCGCCACCCACGATGGCCATCACGAGGAAGGCTGCACCCAGTGTGCTGTCAACGGAATCTACGTTCTCAAGAGCTACACCGTAAATCGTAGGGAACATGAGCGACATAAAGAAGCTGATGGCTACCAGGCAATATAAGCCAGCCATGCCCTCTATCAGTATGCAGCCGGCCGAGCAGAGAGCTGCGCCGATGCCGAAGATGGCGAGCAAGAGCCGACCATTGACCCACTTCATGAGGAAGGTGGCAATTGCGCGCGAGCAGAGGAACATTGCCATGGCAAAGATATTATACATCTGCGCAGTGGCCTTGTTTATGCCAAGGTGATCGGCATACTGGATAATGAAAGTCCACACCATAATCTGCGCAGCCACATAAAACACCTGTGCCAGCACACCCTCACGGTAGATATGGTTGTTCCAGAGGTTGCGGAGGGTCTGCGCGGTACTGGTCTGCACGGTTGAGGCAGCGGTGTTGGGCATTTTCTTCAGACCGATTACGATTAGCATAATGAGCACCACAAGGCCAATGGCTACGTATGGGTCGCGGATTACGGCCAGGTCGTGTATGCGGATGTCAGCCTTCTCGGCTTCCGAGAGAGTGTCAAATATCATCTGGCCAGCCGCGTCGCGCTTGTCACTCCATAAATTGGGGAGCACAATGAGGCTGGCTACAGCCATGCCCGAGAGGGAGCCCATTGGATTAAAGGTCTGCGCAAAGTTGAGGCGGCGAGTAGCGGTCTCCTTAGAGCCGAGCGATAGAATAAAAGGATTGGCCGTAGTCTCAAGGAAAGCAAGACCAAAGGTGAGGATGTAGAGAGAGCAGCAGAAGAAAGTGAAATTCTCATACGACGCTGCAGGGATAAACAAGAATGCACCGACCGCATAAAGCGCCAAGCCGAGCAGAATACCGCTCTTGTAACTATAGCGTCGGATAAAGAGCGCAGCAGGTATGGCCATCGTGGCATAACCGCCATAAAAGGCAAACTGCACCATCGAAGCCTTGGTGGCGGAGAGTTCCATCACGGTCTGGAAGGCCGCCACCATGGGATTAGTGATGTCGTTGGCAAATCCCCATAGGGCAAAGAGGCTGGTAATGAGGACAAATGGTACTACGAGGTTTACACCGTCCTTGCGGAGAAAACCATCTCTGGGTGTTTCTGTTTTCATATTGTCTATTCGATAATGATATTTGAGCTTTCGTTGATTTCGCCGTAAGCAATAGCTTGCAATAGTATGTTGCCAATGCCAGTGGCCTCTACAGGACCAGCAATGACTGGCAAACCGGTAGCTTCGGAGGTAAGCCTGTTCAACAATTCATTTTGACTACCACCACCTATAATATTTATGGCCGCTATAGGTGAAGGCAAGAGCGCATTGAAATCGCGTATGCCCTTAGCATAGCGCTGCGCGAGGCTCTGTAATACCACGCGAGTTATCTGGCCAATCCCTACGGGAGCCTGCAAGTGGCGGGCTGTGCAATAGTCAATAATTGTCTGCTCCATGTCCTGCGGATTGGCAAAGACTGGGTCATCTACGTCCACCACGGTATCAATTACGGCCGCCTCGGCTGCCGGCAGTATGGTGCTGAACGCCACATCCTCGCCGCGCTGCTTCCATTGCGCCATAAGGCGCTGCAGAAACCATAGGCCGGTGATATTTTGCAAGAAGTTGATCTTGCCGCCAACGCCACCCTCGTTGCTACAGCCGCTGATGCGCGCCTCCTCGGTCAGCACAGGCTCATCAATAATAGCACCGAGCAGCGACCACGTGCCACTACTTAGAAACGCAATTGGGCCTTCAAGCTGGGCGGTGCGCGCCTTATAAGCAGAGGCAAACGACGCGCTTTGAGTATCGTGGCTACCAACGGCAATTACTCTTACATCGGTAGTGAGACCTAGGTCTGAAGCAACATCAGCAGTGAGACAACCGCGCACAGTGCCAGGTTGCACAATGGGAGGAAACATTTCGCGGCGCAAACCTAGCGAATCGATGAGCTGAAAGTTCCAATTGCGGCTGCGAGCATCAATTAACTCAGAGGTCGAAGCGATAGTGTACTCGCAGTTTGCCTCACCCGTAAGGAAGAAACTGAACAAATCGGGCGTAAACAACAAGTGAGCCGCGCTATCCAATACAGGACTGCCCTCACGCTGCATCGCTATGAGTTGATAGATGGAGTTTATGTCCATCATCTGTATGCCGGCCGCGCCATAGTGCGCAGCTACGTCGTGCGTAGCGATAAATTCGTCGCAAAGTCCAGCCGTGCGCTCATCTCTATAACATACGGGTAAAGCAAGGAGATTGCCCTGCGCATCTACAAAGCCAAAATCCACGCCCCAGGTGTCGATACCTATACTCTTAATGCAGAGGTCGGGGCGCTGGGCTGCTTTACGTATGCCTTCCTTCATGTCCTCAAAGAGAGCAGGGAAGTCCCAATAAACATGCTTGCCTATGCGCACCTGACGATTGCCGAAGCGGTGGATTTCCTCCAGCGTCAGGCGCCCGCCGTCAATATATCCGGCCATCACGCGGCCGCTTCCGCCGCCAAAGTCCGCGGCGAGAAAAGTATTTTTCATTACCTAACTACTTAAAAGCACATTCCCCCGTCTCTTTATAATAAGGAAGAACTCCTTTCCAATATAAAAAGACAGGGAAATGAAAATTTATTTCTCGTGGCCCTTGCCAAGGAAGTATTCTTCGAGGCCGTCAATCTCAGCGTCGGTCAGCACATAGGGCTCGGTGCCCGCCATCTTGGTCTGATAGACTATGCGGCAGGCCATTTCAAAGAACATGGCGCGCTCAAAGACATCATCGAAATCCTTGCCGCATACCACCTGTCCGTGCTTGAGCATCAGAGCCGCGTCGTGGTCTTTGAGAGCGGCAATGATGTCGCGGGCCAATTCAGGACTGCCTGGACGATAGAATGGTATCTCTGGGATTTCACGACCTACATGGAGCGGAATCTCAGCTGTCACGTTGTAGTTGGCAGGGCGGTCTTCGCTGCAGGCAATGAGTGTGGCATAAGGGCTTTGGAAGTGGAGTACTACGCCCACATCCTCACGTTCGCGCATAATGCCCATGTGGAAAGTGCTCTCCATTGATGGGCGCACGCCATTAAGCACTTCGCCGGTATGTACGTTGCATATACTCACACGATTGGGCGTCAGCTCTGGCACCCACGAACCAGTGCCTGAAATAAGCACTTCGTCGCCAATGCGCCAACCCAAATTACCAGAACTACAAATTGTCAGTCCAGCCTCGCCCACGCGATGAGCCTGCTCTACAAACTTTTCAATATCTTGAGGTGTAATCATTGGTTGTAAATGTTTTAGATTAATTTAAGCCCTCTTTCGGAAGGTTTGGGAGATTATTTATACATTGGGCCGAAGTTCTGGCAGGCACGATAGTCGGCGCCCTCCTTGTCCATGCCGAATGCGTTCCATGCTGCCGGGCGGAAGATGTCTTTGTCGGCAATATTGTGCATGCAGACTGGGATGCGAAGCATTGAGGCGAGTGTGATGAGGTCTGCGCCAATATGACCATGGGCTATGGCTCCGTGGTTAGCGCCCCAATTGTTCATCACGCTATATACGTCCTTAAAGGCGTCCTTGGCAGGGTCGGTGCGAGGTGCGAACCATGTGGTAGGCCAAGTCTTGTCGGTGCGCATGTCGAGGGTGTGGTGTACGTCGGCTGGGAGATCTACGCTCCAACCTTCAGCAATCTGGAGAACAGGGCCGAGGCCTGCTACCATGTTGAGGCGGAACATGGTCATTGGCATGCCGCCTTTGGTGAGGAAGTGTGACGAGTAACCACCGCCGCGGAAATAGTCGCGATCGGCTGGCATCCACTGTGTCGCGTTGAGGCATGCTTCGGCATCGGCTTCGGTCATCTCCCAAGGTGTCTTCATGGTAGGGTTACCCTCTGCATCGGTCATGGCACCCGTAGCATCCAGGGTAGTAGCGCCAGAGTTGATCAAGTGGATGAAGCCACCCGCAGCACCACCCTCGGCAGTCCAGCCGGTCACACG
>JAZUHM010000104.1:0-2006 GCA_045641725.1 Bacteroidaceae bacterium
TGAACAGAATTTAAGTCGCAACCAGATTTTTTCAGGGCGAATTCTGTGCGATTTCTTGCGCTTTCGGACCGCTCAAAATGGGCCGGATGGTGCGGGGGATGGGGTGCGGGGATAAAGAATGTGCTGGTCGCCAGGTTGGCAACCAGCACATTTGGTATGGGGGGATAGTTGATGTTGATTTTGATGTGTGCGACCGTTGGTCGGTGGCGGGCGGTGATTTTGATTTGCGGCGGAGATTATACCACGGCGTCGGCACAGCGCTCACCGTCGATGGCGGCTGACACGATGCCGCCGGCATAGCCTGCGCCTTCACCGCATGGGTACAGGCCCTCTATCTGGATGTGTTGCAGGGTGTCGCGGTCGCGGGTGATTCTCACGGGTGACGAGGTGCGTGTCTCGACGGCTATCATGGTGGCCTCGTTGGTGAGGAATCCGTGGTGGTGCTTGCCAAAGAGCAGGAAGCCTTCGCGCAGTCGCTCGGTCAGGAATTTTGGCATCCAGAAGTGCAGCGGCGATGCTATGAGGCCGGCTACATATGAGGTCGAGGCAAGCGAGGCGCTAAGTCGGCGGTTGACGGAATCTGACATGCCCTGGGCTGGAGCTACCTGGGTGCGGCTGGGCTGTATCCAGCACTGGCGCTCCAAGGCCTCTTGCATATACATCAGGCGCAGTGGGTTTTGCGGGTCGGTCCAGTCCTCGCGGCCCACGGCAAAGCTGTCATCGGCCATGGCGGTGGTCATCATCTCGGCTATGGAGTTGTCCTCCAGATCCTCGGGGTGCATCTCTACTACCATGCCGGAGTTGCTCCACTTGGAGTTGCGGCCCGATGGGCTCATGCCGTTTACTACGAGCTGTTCGGGGCCTGATGCTGCGGGTATAACGAAGCCGCCGGGGCACATGCAGAAGCTATATACGCCGCGGCCCTGCGACTGGGCTGTCATGCGGTATTCGGCTGTGGGCAGATAGAGGCCCTTGCCCTCGCGATTGTGATACATTATTTGATCTACGAGCGCGCTGGGGTGCTCCAGGCGTACTCCCACTGCCAGGCCCTTGGCTTCTATGGCTACTCCCTCGCGGCGCAGCATGCGATAGACGTCGCGCGCCGAATGGCCGGTGGCGAGTATCACCGGGCCGAGGAACTCTTGGCCTGAGGCGGTGCGTACGCCCTCTACCTTGTTGTTCTTTAGGATAAGGGTGTCCACGCGGGTCTCAAAATGCACCTCGCCGCCGCAACTGACGATGCGGTTGCGCATGTTCTCTATCACGCGGGGCAGTTTGTCGGTGCCGATATGCGGGTGGGCCGCCGAGAGAATGGCGGTGTCGGCGCCGTGTTGGCAGAAGACGTTGAGAATCTTGCCCACGTTGCCGCGCTTGGTGGAGCGGGTGTAGAGCTTGCCGTCGCTGAACGCGCCTGCTCCGCCTTCACCGAAGGCGTAGTTGCTTTCGGGGTCCACGAGGTTTTGGCGCGAGATGAGGGCGATGTCTTTTTTGCGGGAGTGCACATCCTTGCCGCGCTCAAGCACGATGGGCTTTAGGCCTCGCTCAATGAGACGCAGGGCTGCAAACAGTCCGCCGGGGCCCGCACCTACTACCACCACGGGGCGCGAGTGCTCGACATTGGGGTACTCTGTCTCTTCGTAGGGGAGCTGTGGCGCTGGTTCGTCAACAAAAACTCGCAGTGTGAGGTTAAACAGCACTGTGCGCTGGCGAGCATCGATGCTGCTGCGCAGAGTTTGTACGGCGGCGATGCGCTTAGGGGCGATGCCGAGTTGCTTTGATGCTTCTTCCTTGAGCAATGTGGGCGTGGCGGCGACCTTTGGCACTACGCGGATGGATAGTTCTTTTATCATGTGGCGGGGATTGTTAATATAATGAGGGCCTCTTGGTAAAGCGGCGCGCTGTTGTTGGGAATTGGCGCATTGTTGTTGGGAATGAGCGCGATGTTGTTGGGGATTGGCGCGCTGTTATTGGAAGATGTGGCGCAAGGCGTCCTGCACCTTGGCGAC
>JAZUHM010000105.1:0-11516 GCA_045641725.1 Bacteroidaceae bacterium
TTCTGGCTCTGGTTCAGGTTGTGACCCGGCACACATTGACATGCTTTTTATTGCCACAAGTGTGCATGTTGGCTTAATGTACTTCTTCATATTATTTTTGATAGTCATAAGAACTACATTATTTATTATAATACTTATTGCCGTTGATGATGACGATGCCCTTAGCGTTTGCATCTACCTTTTGGCCCATGATATTATAGGCAGGGGCGGATTGCTTGACGGCAGAGATCAGTGCGTCCTTGAGGTCTGTGAGGTCGTTTTCATCGTCAAATAGCAATTCAATCTCGAATGTATTGCTGCTGGCACTGGCCCCAGTCTTGCTGATATACATACGGAACGGACTGATATAGGCTCCTGTTGGTACGGGGCCGAAATTGCCCTTAGTGTTGAATACATAATAGCCTTCTCCTGGATTGTCCCATCTTTTGTATGTTCCACCAGCGCGGACATTCAGGCTGGTGCAATGGTGAAGCACGCTGTTTATGCCGTTATCCTCAAACACGGTGAGCGGAGTTGGGTCGGGATTAGTAGTGTCGGCGGTATAGGTGACGTCAGCAGTATTTGTAAAGAGAACTTCACCACTCTGGCACTTTGCAATAAATGGAGTGCCGGCTGGGATATTGCCATCTGCCTCAGTTATCAGCAGGCGCAGCTTGTTGGTCTCTTTGAGGAACGCTGTAGGATAAATGGTATAGGCACTTTCGATTGCATCACCTTCTACAGCCGACAAATCAATGTCGAAAGGCAGGCAGAATGTGGCGATGCCTTCCACCACATTGCGAGTGTAAGACACTTGGCCTGGGGCATAGGAGTCTGCTATCAGTGTAGGATTTGCGTCTGTCAAGTTGAGCAGGCCTCCAACATTTATCAATTCTTTCCATCCATCTGCGGTTCTATATAGTTCTTTTGACGCTGCTGGCACAAAGAGATTGCATGTCTCTATTGTTGGCAGCTCGCTGAATGTGCCCGGCTTAAGTGTACCTGGTGTTTCTTTTGTTGAATAGATGGACCTGAGAGAGGAACATTCCTCGAACATGTTGGAATGATTAGTTACCGACTGCATATTCAGATTGCTTAGGTCAAGACTCTTAAGTTTCATACAGCCTCCGAACATAATGCTCATGTTCGTCACATTCTCCGTGTTGAAATTGCTGATATCGATAGTCTCAAGGCTGATACAGCCTCCGAACATGCAGCTCATGTTTGTCACATTCTCCGTGTTGAAATTGCTGATATCGATAGTCTCAAGGCTGAGACAACTGTCAAACAGATGTGACATGTCCGTCACATTGCTGGTGTTTATATCTGCAAAATTTATATTTTTAAGATTAGGACAATTAAAGAACAACATGTACATGCTTGTCACATTGTCGGTGTTTGCTCCTGTGAAATCTACGCTTTTAAGATTTGTACAATGCATAAACATACCTTTAGCAGTAGTGAGGTAGATGGTGCCCTCAAACTTTGCGCTTGTGATAGATTCGTAGGCCGCTAGCCATGGTGGGGTACCGAATTGGACTTCGGACCAGTCGCCTAATGTTCCACTCGTTCCTTCCAGCGGGCTGATGGTGAGCGTTCCCTCATCATCGATTACCCAGCGGCAGGTGCCGCTAACGCCTTCTGCGATGTTTGCCATGGCAGAAGTGCTGCTTGCCATCATCATTACGAGGAGAGCAAGAAATAATAATCTGATTCGTTTCATTTTATTTTGTTTTTTGTAATTTTGTTTGTGATTAAGCAAGTTGTTAAGATGTTTGCTTGTAGTTGTGGGCTTAACTTTTTGACAGTTTTTAGTCTGAAAGTGTTCAAGTAATTCCTGATGCTTGCTTTTGTGGTGCAAAATTACACAAAAAAGTAGAATGGAATATAATTTTTGTCTATTATTTTGCTTTTTAAGAAGAATGAATAGATTTTTGTGGCGCCTGTCAACAATAATTTATGAAAAATTTATGGTTAAATTTATGATTTACGTTTAAAATCTAAGCGCTGTAGGCATTTGAACATTAATTATCGTCAATGAGACATTAATTTTTCATTAATTTTTTTATTGTTGAGTGAATAAAAAGATTGTGATTGAGTCGTAGTGATTATGTCGTTGTGATTGAGTCGTCTACTCCCCTGTTTAGGGGAGGGGCCCGAAGGGCAGAGGGGTAGCCCCAGACTAAGTTACTAACTTTGGTAAATCAATACCCCTCAGTCGCCCCGCGACAGCTCCCCTAAACAGGGGAGCAGACGGCTCAAATGCATACTTCGTAGCTTGGCGCGTCCCGCTCTCACCTACGCTAATCGTGGTCCGCTTTCAGCGACACCACTGCTTCGGTTCGCGAGCATACTTCGTAGCTTGGCGCGTCCCGCGCCGAGCACCGACTGGGCAACACCGACCGAGGCATAAGCTCTGAAAGGGTTCGCGTGATGCTAAGGCATTCTCTAATTCTCTAATCCGGGGCAGAAAAAATGCGGGGGAAAATGGTGTTTCTGCGTGCGTGAAAATACTAAGTGCGTGCTAATTTCTGTTCACAGCGCTGTGAACAATCGTTCACACCGCTGTGAACAATCGTTCATAGCGCTGTGAACAAACGTTCACAGCGCTGTGAACAGAATTTATCTCGAAGCGGGGTGATTTTTGTGCGCAGAAATCCGGCGTTTGCTCGGGGCAATTTTGTTGCTGGTTGCTGCGATTTTATTGCTGCTCGGGGCGAATATATTGCAGCTCGGGGCAATATTTTTGATTGTGCTATCTGTCGTGCGGCTTGCGATGTTTTCGCCCTGAAAAGTAGGTTTGCTCTGCGATTGAAATGGTTTTGTCTTAAACTAATCTATGGAATATTTCCAAAAATGTGTTAATAATGTCATTTTTGTCCTCGTTTTTGTGGATGGTGTGCGGAAAAAGGTGTATATTTGCACACATATTTTATATTTATGTGCGCGTGTCGGTATGCGTGCGCAACTCCAAAACTGCAAGACATGATGAATGTTTCTAAAATATTGATGGCAATAGTGGTGTCGCTGGTCATGGGCCTGAGTGCTATGGCCGACAATTTGTCGTTTAACCCTTTGACTAAGTTCAGGATTGAATCGCTGCTGGCTGAGGGCAGTGCGGTGGCCGTGGGCAGCAGGCATGGAGTCAACTCGCCGGTGTGCGTGGCTATCAGCAACGCTGACGAGGCCGACTGCTGGTGGTATTTCCAAGAATTCAAGTCGGGCCAGTTTGCTATCCGCAATGCCAGCACGGGTCAGTATCTGGCCTACGACGATGTGAGGAGCGACAATCCTATCCGCCGCTATATGCACCTTGAGAACTCGGTGCGCAGTGACTCGGCCTTGTGGTACATCACTGAGCGCAGCAACGGGCAGTATTTCTTTCAGAGTGTTGTGTCGCGCAACCATTGTTTCAATGTGAGGTCGGGCTCTTATGCGCTGGGCACCTACAGCGAGGGCAGTCTCACGCCCGGCAACCAGAACGAGTTGTTCTATATCTACAAGGAAGACGGCACCCACTACGACCAGCAGCTTGACGTCAACAACGTTTGTGGCATCGACAAGGAGGGTTTCTACTGGACCACTGTGCCGGTGGAGCACCCCGTGGTGGCCACTACGGACGACAGCAATCCTGTGTATTACTATATCACCAATATCCGCTCGGGACTGTATGTGACTCCCGACGGTGACTATCTCTTGCAGAGCAGTCAGCAGCCCGCCAAGCGCTACTATTTCAAGGAGGCTGACGGCGGTATGCAGATCATGCTGGAGGGCGGTGGCTATGTGTCGGCCGAACTGCCTTACTACACGGTGACCTCGCCCGAGGACGTGCAGGTGGTCAAGGGCACTGTGCCCGGCAAGGATGACCATGTGTGGAACATCGAGCATGCCTACGACGAGAAGGTGGCCGGCTATGCAGTGGGCGTGGCCAAGTGCTCCAAAAACTCCAGCAACAACCCCAAAATCCTCAATAAACAGATTTATTGGAACGATTTTAGCCAGATAGGTATCTGCTATTATTCAGTGGATGGCGGCTCGACCTTCTCCTTCCACTCTAAGGACTCGCGCCACCGCGATTATCTGGCGGCTCTGGGCCTTGTGATACCAACCGACAGCATTCCGCATGTTGACCCCGTAGATCCGCCGGTGGATCCTGACGATCCCGACGATCCGCAGAGCTCCGACCTCGAGCCGCTGAGCGGCAATGTGATGCACGTTTATCGCGCTGACGGCAAGGTGGACGCTATTCCGCAGATGTATATCAGCCAGATAGCCAACGGCACCGACAGCGTCAAGATAACCACTCTCAACGGCGGCCCCGAGTTTAAGTATGCTCGCTACGAGGTAGATTCCCTGTCGGTGGCGCTGCCCGCAAACCTGCCGACCTTTGAGTCATATAAGATAAACAACAAGTTTAATCCGCACCTTGTGGGCGATGCCGTGGGCGTTTTTGTTGGCGACAGCCTCGTGACAATCAACCCCGTGTGCATAGGCAAGCGCCTCAAGCCCTCGTTTAAGATAGACGACGATGTGCAGGCATTCCTGGGCGACACCCTGCAGGCGAGCAAGGTGACCCGTGTGCGCTTTGACAAAGACGTGGTCTATACACTGGCCCGCCGTGGCCACACCATCC
Source organism: Bacteroidaceae bacterium (assembly GCA_045641725.1). GTDB lineage: Bacteria > Bacteroidota > Bacteroidia > Bacteroidales > Bacteroidaceae > UBA6382. The sequence continues at coordinate 4,613 of JAZUHM010000105.1, forward strand.
TGCGCCGCACCACCGAGGGTAAGTATGTGGAGCGCCCTTACGGCCGACAGGTGACGGTGCGCGCTACGTTTGCCACCGACAACTCAAACGACCAGGAATACAAGGTGCCTAAAGTCTATGTGACCACCAACGACGGCACTGCCATCAACTCTAAGTATTATTGGTGGGACGGCAAGGTGAGCATCGACGGATCGGGCGTATTCCCAAGCCTGCCCGAGACCGCTATGCAGATTAAAGGCCGCGGAAACAGCTCGTGGACCGCAACCGGCAAGGCTCCTTACCACATGAAGTTTGACACCGCTATCAAGGTGCTCGGCCTTACCAAGGGCAAGCACTGGAACCTGATTGCCAATGCCCAGACCCGCTCGATGACTTCCAACGCCGTGGCGCAGAAGGTGGCCCAGCTCGTAGAGACAGCAGGCTACAACCACGAGATACCTGTGGAACTGTATGTCAATGGTGAGTATAGAGGCTCTTATAACCTGACCGAGAAGGTGGGCTTTGCCAATAACAGCATCGATCTTGACGACGAGACTTACGCCACCATGCTTGAGCTCGACAGCTATTATGACGAGGCCTATAAATTCAGAACCACCCGCTATCAATTGCCGATAAACGTGAAGGAACCAACGCTCAACGACGGCATCACTCCGCTCACACTTACCGAAATCAGCCGCAGTTTCAACAAGGTGACCGACGCAATGTATATGGGCGACGACCTCAGCCAGTTTGTTGACTTAGACTATCTGGCCCGATTCCTGCTGGTGGACGAGCTGACCTTCAATAGCGAGTTTATGCACCCCAAGAGCACATTTTGCTACAACGAGAATGTGCGCGACGAGGAGTCTAAATTTATCTTTGGCCCTTGCTGGGATTTCGACTGGGGCTACGGCTATCAGTATAATGGCAACTACTTTACCTATTCACCCACCGTTGATTTCTGGACAGGCGTAAGCATGGAGGCCTCGACGTGGACGAGAGATTTGCGCTACTGCGGCGACAATTTCAACGAGGTCTATTTCCGCCTTTGGCACAAGTTTATGACCGACGGCAGCCTGCAGGAACTGGTTGAGTTCTGCCAGGATTACTATGATTTCGCTGCGGAATCGTTTACCCACGACAATTCGCGCTGGTATCGCGGCGACGCAGCGGCCTATGCCGGCGTGACTGAAAATGCAAAGAACTGGCTGACGGCCCGCGCCAACTATATCTATGATTATATGGCCAACAAGCTGGGCTATGCCGGCATGGGCTATCTCGACGACAAGGGCGACGCCATTAAGGTGGGCGATGTCAATGGCGACGGCGTGATTTCTACCGCCGACCTCGTGTGTGTGCTCAACTACATGCTGCGCCTGCCGAACGAAGACTTTGACTATGACCAGGCCGACGTAGATACTAACCAAATGATCACGATTGGCGACGCCATGGCCGTGCTTAATCTTATTGGCAGCACATCGGCCGGCTCGCGCTCCTTCTACAGCCTGCCCGAGGCGGGAGCGATTATCAATCCCGGCGCTGTCAGCCAGAATACCGAGACCGTCACCGTGCCGCTGCAGATCACCGTGGACGAGGGCGACTACTCCGGCATTCAGTTTGACCTGAAAGTTCCGGCCGGAATGACTATCGAAGATATTGATCTCAACAAGTCTATCCCCGACTTTGACGTCAACGTGGCAGCGCTCGAGGCTGATGGCTCTGCAGGCGAAGGCAGTGGTGCCAGCGGCGCGGCTTTCGACCGATACCGCGTGTCGATTTATTCTTCTGCCGTCCACAAGTTGCCGCAGGGCGTTTCTACTATCCAGCTCCAGTTAGGGTGGGGCAGCAACGAGGCCAAGGCTTCTGCCCTCAGCGCCACTTTGGCCAATGTGCTCTTTGTCAGTTCGCTTGGCGAGGACGAGCGCTCTCTGTCGCGTTCGGCCGATTTCTGCACCAACGACCTCACCGGCCTCAACAGCGCCGTGTCTATCTCTCAGCAGGAGGGCAATCAGCTTGTGCTCCTGTCGCAGACCGACACAGCCCTGCCAATTTACTCTGTTGACGGCCGCATCTATAGAGTTTACAACCTCCAGGCCGGCAAGCAGACCATTGCTCTGCCTTACGGCATCTATATCATTAATAAGCAGAAGGTGATTGTGAGATAATCCAACCAAACTAGAAATAAAAACATTAAGATAAATGAAAAAGTTATTCAGTCTTTTTGCCGCAGCGCTTTTGTTGCCTCTCTCCATGTTTGCAGCAGACGATGCAATCGAGCTGAGTGTGAGCAAAGTCAATGCCACTCAGTGGATGCTGACGGTAAATCTAGAGAACCCCAACACAGCGTACACCGGTTTCCAAATGGATGTACAATTGCCCGATGGCGCCAGTTTTGATTACACCACTCTCACCGGCACGAGCCGCTTGTCAAACGTCACTTTGCGAGCCAACGAGCACACCCCGGGCCTCACTCGAGTGATTGGCTACGCAACGTTGCGCACTTCCAAGATTCTGCAAAACACAGGTGCCATTTGCACAATGCTGTTCAACACGCAGCAGCCGTTGGCCGAGGGCGAGTATAGCATTGTGGCCAAGAATGTGCGCGTCACTACCTCGGCTTCTGCAGAATCGCTGTTGCCAGGCATCACATACACCTTCTCTGTGCAGCAGTCAGAGGGATATACCGTCACTTACTACGACGGCGAAACTGTCTTTGCTACGGCCAATGTGGCTGTGGGAGACACAATTCCTACCGCCGATGAGCCGACTGCCAAAGAGGGCTATACCTTCTGCGGTTGGGGCGATGTGCCTGCAGCAATGCCCGACCACAACGTCGATCTCCACGCTGTGTGGTGCCCAATTCACTACACCGTGACCTACACCTCGGGCAACGACGTTATCCACACCGAGCAGGTGCCTTATGGCAGCCCGCTGCCCGACTATAAGCCCACGCCAATCGAGGGCCACAACTTCTGCGGATGGTCGGAGGCGCCCGCCACTATGCCGGCCCACGACATTACCCTTGGCGCAACATGGTGTGTGATTTCCTATAAGCTGTCTTATGTGGTTTCTGGCGAAGTGGTTCACACCGAAAACGTTGAGTATGGCGCGCCGCTGCCCGAGTATTTCCCCGGCGACAAGAAGGATTATGTCTTTGAGGGCTGGATTGAGGCGCCCGAGCGAATGCCGGCCGCAGACCTGGAGCTCGAAGCCAGTTTCCGCCACCGTGCCGACGTCAATGGCGACAGCCTTATAAATGCCCTCGACGTGGTTAATATATATAATTATGTATTGGTTGGCGCGGAGTCCGGAATGACCCTCAAGAGAGTTGACGTAAATCAGGATGGCTCTGCCAATGCTTCCGACGTTGTGACTGTATATAATTATGTTATTGGCAGCAACTGATGCGATGCCCTGTAGCGATTTTATAATCTTCTAAGCAAGTTTTTATTCATGAACAAACGATATCTTCTAAGTCTTATCTTTGCTTTTGTGGCTCTGGCAACATGGGCAGAAGACACATTTGAATTTGACCCCGGCACCAAGTATCGCATTGAGTGCCTCGGCGCTATTCCGAGCAGTGTGACGCTGGGCGCCAATCACTATGTCAATTCGCCGTTGAGTGTGGCAAATTCCTATTATAATTACCTCACTGCTGACTGCTATTGGTATATCAAGGAGGAGAAAACCGGTAAGTTCTCCATACGCAATGCCTCTACTTATCAGTATCTCACCTTTGACTACAACCACACCGATTCGCCGCAGAAGCTGCGCTATGTGCATTTGTCAAGCGCTCTTGAGGGCGAAACCTCGCTTTGGGAGTTCGCCACGATGAACAGCTCTACCTATGGCAAGGTTGTCGTTATCCGTAGTGCTTACGAGTCTGGCTACTATATGCACATGCGCACCAACTATGTGCTCGGCCCTTATCAGGCTTACCCCGACAATACCACTTTCCAGTTCAGATTCTATACTTCTGACGGCAAGAGCTACGACCCTATCAACTCCGGCACCGTTGATCCGGGCCCGGGCCCTGTGATTGAGCCCGACGAGCCAGAGCCAGTGGTCATTGATAGCACCAAGGCCCTCATGCCTATTGGCGATGACATCCTCTTTGTTTATCGCGCCGACGGCAAGGTAGATGCCATCCCGCAGGAGTATATCAGCTCGCGCCAATCTACCAAGGAGGGGCTCACCATCACCACCGTGGGCGACACAGTCTATAGCTACAAGAGCTATGAGGTCGATTCTGTGAGCACAGTGTCGCCGGCTCTGCCTGTGTTTGAATCATTCAAGTTCAACAATAAGTTCAATCACCACATGATAGGCGATGCGCCGGGCATTTTCAACGGCGATACCCTCATCACTGCCACTGTGGTTGGCATTGGCAAAAATCTCAGGCCCTCGTTTAAGCTGGCCGACGACGTCTGCGCCTATATCTACGACGTGCCGCAGGTTAGCAAGAAGACCTCTGCGCGATTTGCCAACGACGTGGTCTATACCGTTGCCCGTCATGGCCAGACAATCCTGCGTCGCAATCTCAACGGCGACTATGTGGTGCGTCCGTATGGCCGCGACTATCGTGTGAGCGTTGATTTCGCCACAGACCATAGCACCGGTGCATATCGAGTGCCTACCGTATATATTACTACCGACAACGGCACCAATATCACCTCCAAGAACTATTGGTGGTCGGGCCGTGTGCGCATCGACGGTGCGGGAGTATTCCCCGACATGGAGGAAACTCCCATGCAGATCAAGGGACGCGGCAATAGCTCGTGGACCTCTACCGGCAAGGCGCCCTATCACATGAAATTTGAGACAGCCGTCAAGCCGTTTGGCCTCACCAAGGGCAAGCACTGGAATCTGCTTGCCAATGCGCTGAAGGGCTCCATGGAGTGCAATGCCATAGCTATGAAGGCTGCGCAGCTCGTGGAGACGGCGGGCTTCAACCACATGATACCAGTGGAGGTCTATGTCAATGGCCAATACCGCGGCTCCTATAATTTCACAGAGAAGGTAGGCTTTGCCAACAACAGCATCGATCTGGCCGACGAGACCTACAGCGCCATGTATGAGCTCGACAGCTACTACGACGGCGACACAAAGTTCACTTCGTCGCCCTATTCTTTGCCGGTCAACATGAAAGAGCCTGATTTCCAAGACACAGAGAACCCGACTCCGCTCACTTTGGATATGGTTTCGCGCGTATTCAACCGCTCAATGAAGGCTCTCTACGACCAAGAGGATGTGGAGTATTATTTTGACCTTAATTACCTCGCCAAGTTCCTGTTTGTCGATGAGCTGACATGTAATTACGAGCTTTTCCACCCCAAGAGCACATTCTGCTATGCCAGAAATGTGAATGACTCTTCCACCTCGCTCATCTTTGGCCCATGCTGGGACTACGACTGGTGCTTTGGCGGCCCGGCCAATTACTTTGTGTCAAACTCGGTAGCCAATTTCTGGGAGAAGTCTGACGGTGCTGGCCGCGTCTGGGCCAAGGCAATCCGTTATAATCCAGGGTCTAAATTCAATAAAATCTACTACCGCCTCTGGCACAACTTTGTGCACAACGACCTCGACGAGCTCGTGGATTTTGTGGAGGACTATTATAATTTTGCCAAGTATTCTTATTCCCACGACGACACCAAGTGGAGCAAGGGCGACGCTGAGCAGTATGCCCAGCTCAAGGATAAGGCGAAGTCGTGGCTCGTTACGCGCGCCAACTCCTGCCTCGATTTTATGTCCAACGATTTGGGCTATGCCAACTTCGGATATCTCAACGTTGAGTCAGAGACGCCGACCATAGGCGATGTCAACGGAGACGGCACCATCACCGCGGCCCACCTCGTCTGCGCGCTCAACTATATGCTCGGCCTGCCCAACGAGGACTTCTCGTTCTCCCAAGCCGACACCGACCACAATGAAATCATCACCATTGCCGACCTGCAGAAGATTCGTATGCTCAACAAATCCGTCAAGTCCAATGGCTTCTACGGACTGCCCGAGGCCGACGCGGCCATGTCGGCCGGCTCGGTGGCATACACCCCTTCCACCATCACCGTGCCCCTCACCATCAATGTGGCCGAGGGCAAATACAGCGGCATTCAGTTTGACCTCAACATACCTGCAGGCATGACCATCGAAGACCTCGACATCTCTAAGTCAATACCAGATTTCGACATCTCGATAGAGGAACTTGACCCCGAGGTGAGCGGCAATCTCAATGGCGACACCTACCGCGTATGTATCTATGGCCCAGGCAGTTGTCAGTTGCCAATAGGCAAGAGCACCATCGACCTCTATCTGGGCTGGGGGAGTGCAGATCGCACCCCGGGCATCCTGTCAGCCACCATGTCTGACGTGATGTTTGTAAGCTCAATGGCCGAAGACCACCGCTCAGTGCCTGCCATGGCACAGTTCACCGCCGACGAGCTCACGGGCATCAACAGCGCAGTATCGCTTGCTCAGCAGAATGGCACCCAGCTCACATTCCGTGCCACCGAGGCTGCCGTGCTGCCAATCTACACACTTGACGGCCGCATCTTCCGCCTCTACAACCTCCAGCCAGGCACACAGACCGTGGGCCTGCCACGCGGCATCTACATTATCAACAAGCAGAAGATCAGCGTGAGATAACCCACCCGCTGCAGATACTCAGATTTTTCTGGACACAAATATACCGCACCTTGCCCGGCCCCCGAGCCAACAAGGTGCGGTTTTTGTTTCTATAAGTGTCTGGCAAAATTTTTCAAATATATTAAAACATATTGATCTTCAAGACATTGTGTTGTAGATATTGCAGAGTAGTGCTTACTTTATAGCTCGCATTTGAACCGTCTGCTCCACTGTTTAGGGGAGCTCCGCGCAGCGGTGAGGGGTCGGGTTTACTTGTAGTTAGTAACTTAGTCTGGGGCTACCC
>JAZUHM010000106.1:0-12246 GCA_045641725.1 Bacteroidaceae bacterium
CGAGTTCAGTAACCTGACCAACCTCAAAACCCTCGAGGCCAGCCTTAGTCTCCTCTGCGAAAAGAGTTTCGTAAGAAGGATTGTGAGCAATCACTGTAGAACCAGTGATGCCATACTTAGTAAGATCTAATGTTGCCATAATTTTATGTGTTTGTAAATTTTAATGCGTTTTTCGCGTCTTTCTGTAGCAAAGTTAGCAATAATCATTCTTTGAATGAAAATTTTCTCCCGATTTTTGAAAATATTTTACAAACACGCATTTTCGCAGGGCCGTTTGCCGCATTTTTATTCCAAATTGCTATTTGGTGTTTGCAAAAATGGTTTTAGAACCGCCGCCACCGCATTCAAGCGATCCGCACAAGCACGCAGCCCCGCACCGCAGGCATATAATAACCCGCGCCACAGGCATATAATAATAAGGTATAGCGCCACCACTCTGCCAAACAGCCCGTACCAACCCCAACAAAAGCGGCGCAATTTGCCAATATACTCGCATAATCTCCGGCAAAGACTGCATCCATTCCAGTAAAAACTGAATCAATTCCAGTAAAGACTGCATCAGGTCTGACAAAGACTGCATCAGGTTCGGAAAAGACTGCATCAGGTCCGGTAAAGACTGTATCAATTCCAGTAAAGACTGCATCAGGTCCGGCAAAGACTGCATCAAGTCCAGTAAGGACTGCATCTGGTTCGGCAACGGCGGAGCGAGAGGGCTGGCGGCGGAGCGGGAGGGCTGGTGGCGGCGGCAATATTCGCCAAAAGTGGGACGACGGCGGAGCGGCGTGGACAAAAATACGCAAAAAAGGCCTCATTTTATCAACTCCACTATACAAAACGCCGATATTATGCACCATTTTCCGCAAAATGTGCATTTTTTTACACAAATGTTTGGTTGCTAAAAAATTAAGTCCTAATTTTGCAGTCGGATTTGAGAATCCTGCGTTCTTGATCCGCAACCTGATTTAAATTATCATCAAAATATTAACCTAAACAACAAAAAAGTTATGTCAGAAATTGAAGCTAAAGTAAAGGCCATTATCGTTGATAAGCTTGGCGTAGACGAAAGCGAAGTTAAGAACGAAGCATCATTCGCAAACGACCTCGGTGCAGACTCTCTCGACACCGTAGAGCTCATCATGGAGTTGGAGAAGGAATTCGGTATGTCTATTTCAGACGATCAGGCAGAAAAGATTTCTACTGTTGGCGGCGCTATCGAGTACATCGAGGCTAACGCTAAGTAAATAAAACAAACTTATTCCCACCCTAAAGTGAATTGTCCGGCGCTATTGGCGAAGGGCAATGAGCCTTAAGGTGGGAATGTTTTTCGTTAATATTTTATTTCCAAACCGCGGGTAAATTCATTCCCTTGAATATTGACCAAGGATAATTCGTTTCCTTGATATTATAAAAGGATAATTCATCCCCTTAACTATAAACTAAATGGAACTTAAAAGAGTTGTAGTAACAGGTGTGGGTGCCATCACCCCACTTGGCCACAATGTGGCTGACACATGGGCAGCCCTTTTGGCAGGTAAGAGCGGTGCCGCTCCTATCACTCATTTCAATACAGAAAAGTTTAAGACCCACTTTGCATGCGAGGTTAAGGACTTTGACGTAAGACAGTATATTGACCGCAAGGAGGCCAACAAGATGGATCTCTACACCCAGTATGCCATGGTTTCTGCCACAGAGGCCGTTGAGGATGCTGCATTTGACATGGAGACTGTCAACAAGGACCGCATCGGCGTTGTGCTTGGCGTTGGTATCGGCGGTATTAATAGTTTTGAAAAGGAAGTTGGCGCTTACGCTGTTTCTGGCGAGGAGCTCGGTCCTAAGTTCAGCCCATTCTTTATTCCTAAGATGATTGCCGACATCGCTGCCGGCCACATCTCTATCAAGTATGGCTTCCACGGTCCTAACTTCGCAACTACTTCTGCTTGCGCTTCTTCTACCCACGCTATCGCCAGTGCCTGCGACCTTATCCGTCTGGGCAAGGCTGACGTGATCGTGAGCGGTGGTTCTGAGGCTGCTATCTGGCCTACTGGCGTGGGCGGCTTCAATGCTATGCATGCTCTCTCTACCCGCAACGACGAGCCAGAGAAGGCCAGCCGTCCATTCTCGGCCAGCCGCGACGGTTTCGTTATGGCTGAGGGTTCTGCCTGCCTCGTGCTCGAGGAGCTTGAGCACGCTAAGGCTCGTGGCGCTAAGATCTACGGCGAAATCGCTGGTTCTGGCATGAGCGCCGACGCTCACCACCTCACCGCTTCTCACCCAGAGGGCCTGGGCGCTAAGCTCGTGATGAAGGCTGCTCTCGCTGATGCCAACATGCAGCCTGAGGACATCGACTATATCAATGTTCACGGCACTTCTACCCACGTGGGCGACATCTCTGAGGCTAAGGCTATCAAGGAGCTCTTTGGCGAGCATGCTTATAAGCTCAACATCAGCTCTACCAAGTCTATGACAGGCCACATGCTCGGTGCTGCCGGCGCTGCTGAGGCTCTCTTCAGCCTCCTCGCTGTCAAGAACGACATCGTGCCTCCTACTATCAACCACGAAGAGGGTGACGAAGACCCTGAGTTGGACTATAACCTCAACTTTACCTTCAACACTCCTCAGAAGCGCACAGTGCGCGCCGCTCTCAGCAACACATTCGGCTTTGGCGGCCACAACGCTTGCGTTATCGTTAAGAAGTACGAAGAATAAAATATAGGCAAGCACGCTTTTCCTATATGAATTCATTCATAAACAGAATAAAGTTCCTCTTTTGCAAGAAAGGGGAACTTTATTATTTCCTGAAAAAGGCGATGGGATTTGCGCCCATCAACATCCGATACTACGAGCAGGCCCTCACCCACCGTTCTATGGGGGTGAAGGACTCCACCGGCCATGTGCAGGACAATGAGCGCCTCGAATTCTTGGGCGATGCGGTGATAGAGACTGTAATCAGCGACATTCTCTACCACCGCTACCCGCGCAAGAACGAGGGTTTCCTCAGCACTATGCGCAGCAAGCTGGTGGAGCGCAAAAACCTGGGCCGACTGGCCAAGGAGATGGGCCTCGACGAGATGGTGCGCAAGGAGCTCAAGCATCCCCAAAACGAGAAACGCCACAGCTACATCGGCGGCAATGCCTTTGAGGCTCTCGTGGGCGCCATCTACCTCGACCAGGGTTTCAAGGGCAGCCAGCGGTTTATCAACCACCTCATCGAGCAGGGCCTGATCAACTTTGAGAAGACTGCCCGAGTGGAGGAGAACTACAAGAGCCTGCTGCTTGAGTGGTGTCAGAAGCGCAAGGTGGAAATCACATTCTCGGTGGTGTGGGAAGACATACCCACCCGCAACCGCGAGCCGTTCTGCTGCGCCGCCGTGATCGAGGGTCGCCAGATTGCCACCGGCAAGGGCTACAGCAAGAAGGACTGCCACCAGGTGGCTGCCCGCAAGGCTATGCAGAACCTCAAGCGCAACCCCAACTTCATCCGCTCGGTCAACCAAATGCGCCTCATGCGCTGCGTAATCCAGGACCTCCTGCCAGAGGTTTTGCCCAAGAGCAAGATATCCGACATGCAATAGACACACAATCATCACTCCATACAATGCCGACTCCACCACGAGCCGGCATTTTCTGTATTAGTGACCAGTATCAAACTGCGCGCTGGAAACGGCTCAGTGGAAAAATGGTGCAATTCGTAGCTTGGCGCGTCCCGCGCCGAGCACCAATTGAGGCAGAACTATCGCTCAACACCATAAGGTCGGTGTTCGGCGCGGGAAGCGCCAAACTACGAAATGCACCAACTTAGATATGAGCATTGTCCGCTAACTTCCCTTTAACTCCCATAAAAATATTTTTTTGATTGGCGAAGCCCATAAGCGGACTTTTTGATCATATTGATATTATATTTATCCCCACGTAATTTCCACTGAGCCGGAGCTCCCTAAACAGTGGAGCAGGCGACTCAAAGACGCATATAAAGTCAGAGCCTTCTCGCTGTGGCAAGAAGGCTCTGGTAATGGGTCGGAGATAGGTAATGTATATTCTTATTCCTTGCTGGTCTCAGGTGCTTCGTCGATGAGCTCCATAAACTGGTCAAGCTTTGGAGTGATGATAATCTGGGTGCGACGATTGCGCTGGCGACCGAGTTCGCTGTCGTTTGTTGCGATTGGATTGTACTCGCCACGACCAGCAGCAGAGAGGCGCTTAGGATCTACGCCGTAGCTGTTCTGCAGTGCCTGTACTACTGAAGATGCGCGCAAGCATGAGAGGTCCCAGTTGTTGCGGATGTTGGTCTTCTTGATAGGCACATTGTCGGTATTGCCCTCGATGAGAACTTCGTAGTCTTTGTAGTCGGTAATGATCTTAGCGATCTTGCTGAGGGTCTCTGCAGCGCGCTCATTGATTTCGTAACTGCCTGACTTATAAAGCATATTGTCTGCCAATGAGATGTAAACTACGCCCTTGAGCACCTGCACGTCAACTTCTTTCATCTCGTCGCGAGTGAGCGAACGGGTGAGCTTGTTGGTGAGTGCCTGGTTGAGCGAGTCGCTCTTTGACTTGGCCTCTACAAGATGCTTGATATAAGCGTTAGAAGCATTGATCTCGTCCACCAATTTGGCAATATTTACATTGCTCTGAGTGTTCTGGCCAAGACTGGTGTTGAGAGATGCCTGAAGTTCTGCATACTGCTTCTTCAGCTCTGCGTTGGCTCTTTGTGCATCGGCAAGACGTTCCTCAAGGCTCTTGTAGCCAGTCTGGCTCTTTGCGAGTTCAATCTGGGAGTCCTGATACTTATTCTGAAGGGAATTAAATTCGTTTTGCAGAGTGGCATAGTCGCTCTGGAGTCCTTCAAATTGCTTCTTTGTTACGCAGCTGGTAAGACACATGGATGCTGCCAATACTACGACAGCCAATTTTGTGGTAATTGAAATAACTGCTTTTTTCATAATTATAATTATTTAATGGGTTAGTTATCTTGTTGTTTTTAGAGTATATAATGTTCTGTTTTTCTGTTTCGTGGTGCAATATTAGCAATAAATGCAATAACTGCCAATTTTCTTTTTATTTTTTAAGTTTGGCGTGCAGTAATTGTGATTTTTTAAGAATTTGGCCGCAATTGTTCGGCAAATTCAAACATTTTTGCATAATGTTCGGCCTTCGTGCTAAGTGCCATGGGATAAGCTCTGGATGACGAAGGAAGGCGGTATAGCTTTATCTGGGTGCCAGTCTTGTTGAAAAATCCAGGAATGTTTATCCATGTATTTACCTTGGGCAAGGTGTCTATTTCAAAATAATCACATATATTTTGAGTTGCTTTTTCGCCTGTGGTGCATATTATTGCGAGATTGCCGGCTGTTTCCGTCAAACGGCGAATGTCTGTTTTCTGAACTACCTCAAGGAACTTGTCTGACGCATTGTCTTTGAGGCGTCTCACAGCCTCAGAGGTGTCGTAGTAGCCGATGCCTTTGGCGTGCACGAAGTCAATGATTCTTGCGAGGCAATATGTCTTCTCTGCAGGGATTGTAAAGTAGTCTTTGTTACCGAAAAAGATGAGCCCCATGATGCGCCAGTGGTCGTTGATAAAGTTAGGATAGAAAAAATCAAATCCTTTTGCCCACCGCTTGCGTGGAGGCGGAAAACTGCCAAGAAACAGAATCTTTGTGTTACTGTCTATACATGGATGAAGAGGGTGGAATTCTATTCTGCCCTCAATGCTTTTGGCTATATTTTCGTGATTAAGATATTCCACTGTATTTTGCTCAGGATCTAGATGACCGAAATGCAGCAAAGTCAATCAAAAAAACGGACTTGCGCGCGTATGTGTACCGTTTTTTTAAATTAACATGCGTATAGAAGGGAAAGTGTGGGGCGACTTCTCATTTAAAATTTGCCTTCAATCCATATTCTATTTTCTCATAAGCACCTTCCGACCATTTACGATGTTTATGCCGGGGTGTGGGGTCATGGATTTCTGACCAGAGAGCGAGATATACTCTTTAGGCTCGTCTTCAGATGCCCGTGGCGCTTGCTGCAGGGCAGTCAGGTCGCCATTACTTACGAGATAGGGGTAGTTGCCTTTGGTTACGGGGTCAGTGTTTTCGCTTATCGTACAATCTGACGAGAGAAAGTCGCGTCCTGGCTGAATATTGAACAAACCATAGGCGCAATCGACGGGCTGGTCTTGCGCATACAACGGCCATGCCGGGGCTTTGAGCATCACATGGTCGAGATAGGTCTCGTGTTCGCCGCTGCAATACAGGGCAGAGCTGAATTCAGACGTATTCTCAATGCTACTGTTGGTTATGGTCAGGAATCCGCCATAGTTCGTTATCGTGTTGCTACTATTGCCGATGAGCACACTTGATTCGATTTCCACTTCACTGCCCGGGTTGACATAAAGCAATCTGCTATTGTCGTTCACCATGCGTGCTCCATTTATGAGGCAGCCACCATAGGCTGTGATAATACAGTCTTTGTATTTGCCGCCCATAAGGAAGAATATGCTGTTGTCTGGCGAAGAAAACTTTCCGTTTGTCAGCGTTCCCGTTCCTCTTGCGGAACTATCGGTAAAGGTAAGTGTGCCATTCCACGGATAGATGAAATCGTAGCTTTCATGTGAGAATGTCAAGTCTTTGCCATTGAGGTCAATCGTGAGGTCTCCTTGATTGCAAAAAGGTTCTGCCTCTTGCGATTTAAGCAGCGTGATGGTATATGGCTCTCTTTGTGGAGCGAGGTCAACTGCCATATTGAGTGATGGATAACCGCGGCCATCCTGCTCGGAGTAAACTGTCCAATAATCTTCGTCTGCCATGCTGTAGTCGGGCTCAAAGTCTAATATGCACATTGCATTTTCACTAGAAAAGTTCAGAAGGTTGGAAATCCTGAAATAGCCGTTGGCACTGCCGCCCCAACCCCAATTGACATGAAAATAGTTCTGGTCGGTATATCCGTCCAAGACAAACTCGTGGCCTCCGCTGCAGTAGATGACAGGTTTGTTGTAGTTTAGCTGCAGGATAATGTCAGAAACCCATGTGGCGTAATCTGTCTCGCTTTTGAATGCGTATTGGCCTTGGTAATTGAAAAACCTTTTTATAGAATTGTTGGAGCAACTGGCAGCAGTCGCCGTAATTCCATAGTCGGCGTATAATGCAGCACCTATGTCGGCCATCAGGACTGCCACGGCCTGTTTGGCCTCTGGCGAGTCTTTGTCGGTAAGGTTGTTCATAGTCATTTTGTCCCACGAATAGGTGTGGTTAAGGTTGCGCGAAGCCACATCAGCTCCCTGTAACGAGGTGTAATGAACTGTCCTGCCAAAAGCTCGCTTGGGCCATTGGTGGTGAAACATTACGATGGCGTGAGCAGTGGCCACACATCCTGTAAGGCATTTGTTGGCGCCGATGTTTGGGCAATACATGTTGTAGGGATGTCCCTGATTCCATTCTGCTGTCTGAATCACCACTATCGGTCTGCCAAAATTGTCGTCGCCAATTGTCCATTGCTCATTGACCTCGGGCGATGGCTCCTGACCAGACGCTTTTGCATCGTTGATATATTGCTCGGTAGCCTCAAGCCACATCTTCATGCCGCACGGAATTTCACCCTCTATGGTGTGGTCTTGCGAATAGCCCATCACGGGTGGCACGCAGTCTTCGGCAGAGATAACGGCAAAGCCTTCGTTGCTATTATAAATATAATAAGGTAGTTCCTTCTCGGGAGCCTGCTCGGCAGTTATGGGCAGTTCAAACCGGCGCACCTTGCACGCTGCCCCGGTGTTGTTGCCCAGTATCTTTTGTGCAATCTGCAATGCGCGCTCTTCGCTGACGCGGTCAGCCATGATGCAGAGTGGCATTGTTGCCAGCAGGCCGAGTAATAAGAAGAATGTTTTCATGTATATGCTTAATAGGTCGGTTTTTAGTGTGTCAGTCAAAATGATATGCAAAAGTAGGAATTTGCAGGTGATCCTGTATTTTTTAGAATTTCTTGTTTTTCCATAATGAATTCATGCGGTCTCGCAATACCTGTTCGGATGGGTTAGGTTGTCCCTGCCAGATACGTGCATCTTTTACTGCGTCGGGCAGGAATTGCTGCTCCACGAAATGGTTTGGATAGTCATGCGAGTATTTATAATCGGCACCATAGCCCAATTGCGACATTAGTTTGGTCGGAGCATTGCGCAGATGCAATGGCACAGGCAGATTGCCGGTCTGTTCGACCATGCCAAGGGCTGTGCCAATACCAAGGTATGCAGAGTTGCTCTTTGGCGAGCATGCCAGATATACCGTAGCCTCAGCCAGTGGAATGCGCCCCTCTGGCCAACCAATTTTTTCTACGGCTTCAAATGCGGCATTGGCCAATAACAGAGCGTTGGGATTAGCTAATCCGATATCTTCTGCAGCAGATATTATCAAGCGGCGTGCAATGAATTTGGGGTCTTCACCTCCGCTCACCATGCGGGCCAGCCAGTAGAGGGCGGCATCGGGATCGCTGCCGCGAATGCTCTTGATAAATGCCGAAATGATATCGTAGTGCATCTCGCCATCTTTATCATATGCTGCGGGATTAAGCTGAAGATTGGTCTTTACGGTCTTGTTGTTTATGATGGCAGTCTCATCGTCGGCAAATGACGAGACTACAAGGTCAATAATATTGAGAAGTTTTCTGCCGTCACCGCCAGAGTATTGAAACAGGGCAGCAGTCTCTTCTACCTTTATCTCGCGGTTTTTAAGAACTGTATCTTGCTCAAGGGCCTTGTGGAGCAGGGTCTCAAGGTCTTTGTCGGTAAGACTTTTGAGCACATACACCTGACAGCGTGAGAGCAGTGGCGTGATGACTTCAAACGAGGGATTTTCTGTGGTAGCGCCAATCAATGTGACCACTCCACGTTCAACTGCTGCCAAAAGGGAATCTTGCTGCGACTTGTTGAATCGGTGGATTTCGTCGATAAACAAAATCGGGGTGGGGGAGTCAAAGAAAGTATTTCTGGAGGCTTTTTCTATCACGTCTCTCACATCTTTTACACCGCTTGTGACGGCACTGAGGGTATAGAATGCCGAGCCCATGGATGTGGCAATGATTTGTGCCAGTGTGGTTTTACCCACTCCAGGAGGGCCCCACATGATAAACGAACTGACGTGTTTGTTGTCTATCATGCGTCTCAATGCGCATCCCGGACCAACAAGGTGCTGTTGCCCAACGTAATCTTCCAGGCTGTTTGGCCTCATTCTTTCTGCTAACGGTCTTGCCATGTTTTCTGTGTTTTCAGCAAAATTAGTACATTAGTCATTAAAACAACTCTACCTTATTCTTGCGGGCTTCATCGATTGACCTCAGCGAGACGGTTTTGTTGGTGACAGAATCTACGAGCTGCTGCTGTTCTGCTTTGAGCGAAGCTATGTATTCCTCTCTTGTCACGGGATTGAGAAGTTGTGCTGCAATGATGCTGTTTTGTGATGCGTCTTTCACCCAAATGACCGGGCCGTCATACAGAGGGGCTATTTTGAGAGCAGTATGCATGGGGCTGGTAGTGGCGCCGCCAATCATGAGTGGTGCGGAAATGCCTGCATCCTTTAGCATCGATGCCACATGACACATCTCGTCGAGGCTGGGTGTGATAAGACCACTGAGACCGATGATGTCAACGTGTTCCTTGAGGGCTGCTTCTACAATCTGTTCTGCGGGGCACATCACTCCCAGGTCGATGATATTATAGTTGTTGCAGGCCATGATGACCGACACTATGTTTTTGCCAATGTCGTGCACATCACCCTTGACGGTAGCAAGCATTACTGTGCCAGCAGAGGTGTTGGCAGAGGATTTCTCCTGCTCGATATATGGCTGAAGGATAGAAACGGCCTTCTTCATGGTGCGTGCAGTCTTTACGACCTGTGGCAGGAACATTTTGCCACTTGCAAAATATGTGCCCACGGTAGCCATGCCATCCATTAGCGGTCCCTCAATGACCTTGACAGCGCGTCGGTATTTCGCCATAGCTTCTTGCAAATCGGCATCCAGCGTGCTCACATCGCCTTTGATCAGAGCCCGAGAGAGCCTGTCCTCGAGAGTGAGGTTTGCATCGTTTGCTGTTGTGAGATTAGGTTGCAGGCTGGCCTTTCCGTCGGGAGAAGTGAGCTGGGTACTTTTCTCTATCAATCGTTCTGCGGCACCTGGTGTGCGATACAGTATGACGTCTTCAAGCAGGGTGCGCAGGTCTTGGGGAATATCTTCATACATGATGGATGTAGAAGGATTGACAATGCCCATGTCCATGCCTTGGCTGATGGCATGATAGAGGAAAACGGCGTGCATTGCCTCACGCAGGTAGTTGTTGCCACGGAATGCAAACGAGAGATTGCTGACACCGCCGCTTACATGCGCTCCTGGCAGGTTTTTGCGAATCCACGCTGTGGCACGGATAAAGTCGAGTGCATATCTGTCGTGCTCGCTGATGCCTGTAGCAATAGAAAGCACGTTGGGGTCGAAGATGATGTCGGTGGGGTTATAGTCAAGTCTTTCGGTAAGCAGACGGTATGCACGCTCGCAAACCTGAATCTTGCGCTCGTAGGTGCAGGCCTGACCTTCCTCGTCAAATGCCATTACGATAACCGCAGCGCCAAGCTGCTTGATTTTAGCCGCACGCTGCAGGAATACCTCTTCGCCTTCCTTGAGGGAGATAGAGTTGACGATAGACTTACCCTGAATGCACTTGAGGCTCTGTTCGATTACCTCAAACTTGGAGGAGTCAATCATCAGGGGCACTTTGGCGATATCGGGGTCTGAGGCGATAAGGTTGAGGAAGGTAGTCATCTCGGCAGTGGTATCGAGCAAGCCGTCGTCCATGTTTATATCGAGCACCAGCGCACCGTCTTCTACCTGCTTGCGGGCAATGGCGAGGGCTTCTTCGTACTCGTGGTTTGAGATGAGACGCAAAAACTTGCGGCTTCCTGCCACATTGCACCTCTCGCCCACATTCACGAAATTAACCTCGGGGGTAGCCTCAAGCAGTTCCAAGCCCGAGAGCTGCAGATAGGGCGTGTGGGCATTAGGCTGATGAATAGGCTTTGGCGAACCGTCTTCGTTATAGATGAGACTCTCGTATTCTGCAATAAACTTGTCGGTGGTACCGCAGCAACCGCCAATCACATTTACCAGTTGGTTATCTACAAACACCCTCATCTGCTCCTTCATCTCCATTGGGGTGATGTCGTATGTGCCCATAGCATTTGGCAAACCTGCATTGGGGTGCACTGTCACGTACCTTGTCGATTTCGCGGCCAGTTCCTCGAGGAAGGGTTTTATTTCCGTGGGGCCAAACGAGCAGTTCAGTCCTATCGACAAAACATCGGCATGGCTTACGGAGGCCAGGAATGCATCGAGCCGCTGACCGGAGAGAGTGCGACCGCCTTTGTCGGATACAGTGATAGACAGCATGATGGGCACCTCCTTCACCAAACGTGCCACCGTCTGCTGCGCTGCATAGATAGCCGCCTTGGCATTGAGCGTGTCGAAGATTGTCTCAATCAGAAGCGCATCGATGCCTTCCTCAAGGATAGTAGAGATTTGCTCGCAGTATGCATCTACCAACTGGTCGTAAGTGATGTCGCGGAATGCGGGATTGTTTACGTCTGGCGACATCGATGCCGTCTTGTTGGTAGGGCCGATAGTGGCCACCACAAAGCGCGGCTTGTCGGGAGTTTTCTGAGTATATTCCTCAGCCAGAGCCTTTGCAATCCTCACACCGGCACGATTGATGTCGGCAACATAATTCTCGCAATGATAGTCGGCCATAGAGATTCGCTGCGAAGAAAATGTATTGGCGGTGATAATGTCCGCACCAGCCTCCAGGTAACGGCGATGGATATCGCCAATCACGTCGGGGCGGGTGATAGAGAGCAAATCGTTGTTGCCCTTCATCTGCCAGCCGATGTCTTGAAAGAGCCGACCGCGGAAGTCCGACTCCTCAAGTCCGTATGTCTGTATCATAGTGCCCATGCCTCCGTCCAGAATGAGGATGCGCTGCTGTATGGCTTCTTTAATTGTCATATTTAGTAGTCATAGTGTTTATTCGCATTTCAGCCGTCTGCCCCCTGGGGCTGTCGCCAGGCGACCGAGGGGCCGATGGTGCGAAGAGTAGTCTTAATAACCAAAATTCTTGATATGTCTGTCCATCTCGCGGCGGTCGTCGCGATCCTTCATCGTGTCGCGCTTGTCATACGACTTCTTACCCTTGGCCAGGGCGATGTCGAGTTTTGCCAG
>JAZUHM010000107.1:0-3211 GCA_045641725.1 Bacteroidaceae bacterium
TATCAAGGCCCAGATGGACAAGCTCGAGGCTACCGTCAAGGCCAATCAGGCTGCCGAGTACAAGGCTCAGCCCGTGAAGGAAAATATTGCCTTCGAAGACTTCCAGAAACTCGACATCCGCGTGGGCACAGTGCTGGAATGCGAGCGTGTGCCCAAGATGAAGAAACTGCTTAAGTTCCTTATTGCCGACGGATTGCAGAACCGCACCATCGTAAGTGGCATCGCTCAGCAGTATGAGCCCGAACAGCTGGTGGGCAAGCAGGTTTTGTTTATCGCAAACCTCGCTCCACGCGAGTTTAAGAACGGTTTGGTGAGCGAAGGCATGATTCTGAGTGCTGAAAACTGGGACGGATCACTTAGTGTAACGACCACACTCTCAGAGGTAAAGCCCGGCAGCCAGGTATGCTGATGCCCGCTGACTGCAGCAACAAGAAAAACCTATTTATGAACCTAAAAAAAATAAATATTTGGACTCAACAAGACAATTGAAAATAGACCGCCTTATCCAAAAGGAGTTGGGCGAAATGTTTTTGTCGCAGGCAAAGGCCATGCGAGGCGTGATGGTGACCGTTAGCGGCTGCCGCGTGTCGCCCGACCTGAGCTATTGCAACGTTTATCTCAGTGTATTTCCCAGCAGCAAGGCGCAGGAGATAGTCAACAACGTGACTGCCAACCTGCGCACCGTGCGTTATGACCTTGGCCAGCGCCTTCGTCATCAGCTGCGTATCATTCCCGAGCTCCGCTTCTTTGTGGACGACACAATAGAGCAGATGAGCCACATAGATGAGCTGCTTAAGAAATAACAGTCAGACACTCCCATAGCCTCCAGTCCCTTCTGGCGATAGCAAATGCGCGACCGCCGCAGGGCAGCTCGCTTGCCGAAAGGGCAGGAGGCATAATCCTTATTATTATGTCCTTCCCGTTTTACATCGCCCGCAGATATTTTTTTGCCAAAAAGGGCCACAATGCCATCAACGTGATATCTATCATCGCGGTGTTGGGCGTGGCCGTATCTACCATGGCCATGGTGTGCACACTGTCGGTGTTTAATGGTTTTCAGGGGCTGGTGGAGACACTGTTCACCGCTTTTGACGCCGAACTGAAGGTGGTGCCGGCCGAGGGCAAGGTGATGAATCTGGACGATCCCGCAGTAAAACAAGTGCGCAGGATGCCCTGTGTGGCGTCGGCCACGGCCTGTCTTGAAGACCACGCCCTGGCTCGCTACAATGGCCGCCAGCAGATGATTACCCTGATGGGCGTGGAGGATAATTTCCCCCAGACCACACAGGTTTACACCATTCTCTACGGTCGCGGCAATTTCTTGCTGCATGCCGACGTGCTGCAATACGGCATTCCCGGCTTCAGATTGGCTGCATCGCTGGGCATGGACGCCAGCTACACCGATCCGCTCGAGATATACACCCCGGCCAAAGGCGCAAGGGTGAATATGCTGGCCCCCGACGAGAATTTCAACTACGACGAGCTTAATTCGCCGGGCGTAGTCTTTTCAGTCGGGCAGAAAAAATACGACCAAGATTACGTATTGTGCTCGCTGGGATTTGCACAGCGGATGTTTGAAAAGGAAGGTCAGGCTTCGGCGCTCGAAGTCAGGACCCGCGATGGTGTCAGTGTGGGTCAGGCCCGCAAGGAATTGGAGCAGGTGCTTGGCTCAAAGTACAGAGTGCTCGACCGCTATGAGCAGCAGGAAGATGTGTTCCGCGTAATGGAGATTGAGAAGTACATCGGTTTCCTTTTTCTGACATTTATTTTGCTTGTGTCTTGCTTTAATATCGTAGGTTCGCTGAGCATGCTCATTATAGACAAGAAAGATAATCTTGTGACGCTGCGCAGTCTGGGCGCGACCGATGCCAAGATTCGCCAGATCTTCCATCTGGAGGGCTGGATCATCAGTATTTTTGGCGCAGTGGCCGGCATTTTGGTCGGTCTGGGACTGTGTGTGGCTCAGGAGCAGTTTCATCTGCTCAAGCTCGGCGACAAGGCCGGCGCATTCATCGTAGAGGCCTATCCCGTGGCCGTAGATCCGCTGGATGTGGTGGCAGTGTTTGTGACGGTGGTGATAGTGTCGGGCCTCGTGGCCTGGTACCCCGTGCGCTACGTCACCAAGCGCCTGCTGGACTAAGTCCTGCCGTCAAAAGATGACGAACAGATAATTTGCCATGGTATGAAAGTCTCTAATGTGATAAGCAAATTTCTTAAAGGTGTAGGCATCGCCGTTGGTTCGGTGGTGGTTCTCTTTATGACGCTGGCGGTGGCAATTTATTTGCCGCCAGTGCAAGAGGCGCTGAAGAATTGGACCACAGACTACTTGAGCGAGGAGACTGGCATGGACGTGCATATCGAGCGGGTGCGGCTGTCGTTTCCCCTTGACCTCTTGGTGGACGATATGAGCGCCGTGGACAAGGGCGATACCGTGGTGGCCGCCAAGGAGCTGCTGCTCGACGTGAAGATGCTGCCGCTGCTTTGGGGCGATGTGGACCTCAACGGATTTGAATTGCGCAAGGCCCAGCTCAATACCAAGGAGATAATACCCGATGTTCGCATCGAGGGCCGTTTTACTCTGCTGGCAATCGACAAACCCACCGTGGCTGGCTTGCTTAGCAAGGAGGTGGCCGTAAATAAGATACGGTTTAAAGACTCAGATTTCAAGATAATACTTTGTGATACCGCCCAACAAGACACCACGCCCTCGGAGCCGGTGGAGTGGACGGTGGCTATAAATAAGGTGGAGGCGCGCAATTCCCGCATCTACCTGCAGATGCCCGGCGATTCTCTGCGCATCAGCACTGTGATTGCGAGCCTCGATGCCAGCGGGGCGCAGCTCGATTTGGCAAAAGAGAGCTACCGCGCCAAGAGCCTGTCGTTGGCCGCGCCAAGTCTGGCTGTGGATATTCCTTATCAAAAGCCAGCCAAGGGGTTTGACCCCAATCATCTGCTGATGACCGACGTCGGCGTGAATTTGTCGGATTTTGTTTACGATAATTCTGGCCTGAACGTCGATTTGACCCATTTGGCCCTGAAGGAAAAGTCGGGCCTCGCTATAGACAAACTGAGCGGCGCAATCCACTACGACTCCACCCGTGTGGAGGTTAAGAACGGCCATTTGGCCACGCCGCACAGCAATTTTGACATGTCGGCCAATCTGCCGTTTTCGGCGCTCGAAGACAACGCCACGGGCGAGATGATGTTTAAA
>JAZUHM010000108.1:0-2146 GCA_045641725.1 Bacteroidaceae bacterium
TTTGCATCCTAATTTGCTGATAACGGGCTTTCAGGTTGCAATTTGTTCTCACTTGTTATTTTCATTGCAACCTATTTGGCCAAATGCACCTTTTCAGGGTGCAATCGACTTTAACGAAGCAGTTAAATTGCGCCCTAAAAGCCAATTTTTCTGCATTTAGACCGCCATTTTCAGATTTGCCCTCTTTCGCCAGTCTCGCCACTGCACTCAGGAGGGGAAAGTCTACACTTCAGTCAATAAAACTCGTTAATCATAGACCGCACTGTAGACTTTAGTCGGTTAATCAGTCTCTAGCACAGGCCAAAAGGTCGACAGGTGAATAAAGGACGTATTTATGAACATCACACACAAATCAGCAGCCCCACAAAGAAAGCAATCTGCGCTACTCCATTCGTAATCTGCTCAATCCAGTTGGCCTTCACGTTCTTGCTGTCCAACGTAAAAGCGAAAATAATCATCAGCGCCATCAGCACCAGTCCAGCAATAAAGAATATACTTGCCGGCATAGAGCACATCCGCGCCCAAATCCCAGCGAAATCAACACCGTGACCCGCCATAACGCCACCTGCGATCATTAGCACAAGTCCAACTGGCATAAGAATTCTCATCTGGAGAAACATCCACCATACGTTCTTTTGGCGAAGCACAACAATCAACTTCCACAGAACTTTGCACGCGCCCGCAAACAGGCACATCAGGGCGCCAATAACGAATATATAACTTTTGAACATCAGCCCTGCGATAACCATACTCGCACAGAAAAACAACACTGGAATAGCGTCAACAATCACGAGTCCCAGCGTGAAATCGCCTGGCACCACGTCTTTAGTCATCTTCGCTCTGTTAGATTTCTTGCCCATACTGACGCCTCGTCTAATCTTTTATCAGAATCTTACCACTAATCTGGCTCCTCAACGCGACTCGAAAACGCTCGCCAATATAACCATGCGCACAACAAAGCGCACCGAAGCACCATACCTAGACCAAAACCGTTAAGTTAAAAACCCGATACCCATTATTATGCACATTAACAATTGCAGAATAAAAATAATACTACTATACTAATTTGGTTGAATTAAGGACGATAGTGTTCGCGCGACGCCCATTTTCCAATAGGAACCGGACCGAACCGCACCCAATCGCCCAGTACTAAGTAAAACGAAGGTATTGTTCAAATGGATAACAAAACATTTAAGATCCTGGTAATCAACCCAGGCAGCACATCAACAAAACTCGAGTACTTCGAGAACGAGAAGAGCGTAGTTAAGGCTAACGTGTTCCACGACTCAACTATTCTCCTCGGTTTCCCAACAATTAACGACCAGCTCGACTACCGTATGGAAGTAGTAGAGAAGTGGATTAAGGATAACAACCTTGACCTCACAGGCGTTGACGCAATCGTTGGCCGTGGCGGCTCATGCTACTCACTTGTTGGTGGTACATATACAGTAAGCGACAAGCTCGTTGAAGATGTTCGTAACTACGTAGGCGGCATCTATCACTCAAGCATGCTCGGTGTTCAGATGGCTAAGAAGTTCCACGACATCTACGGTGGCCAGCTTTTCACAGTTGACCCAATCATGGTTGACGAGTTCGAAGACGTAGCAAGAATCACAGGTGTTAAGGGTTACTACCGTACATCTGCAATCCACGCCCTCAACCAGAAGGCTACAGCCCGCGCCCACGCTAAGTCAATGGGCAAGAAATACGAGGACGTTAACCTCATCGTTTGCCACATCGACGGCGGCATGACAATCGTAGCTCACCGCAAGGGCAAGATGATCGACGCTAACGATGGTTCAGGCGGCGACGGCCCAATGACTCCAACACGTATGGGTTCAATGGCAGTTACAGACCACATCCGCCTCTTCTGGGAGACAAAGTCCAAGGACGACATGCGCAAACTCTGCTCAGCAGCCGGCGGTCTCTCATCATGGTTCGGCACATCCAACGCCGACACAATCCACAAGATGGTTGAAGACGGCGACGAGAAGGCAAAGCTCATCTGGGAAGCAATGACATACCAGATCACAAAGCAGATCGGCTCAATGGCCTGCGTCCTCAAGGGTCAGGTTGACGGCATCGTCCTCACAGGCGGCCTCATGAGATTCCAGGACATCATCGACCAGATCGAAGACAGATGCTC
>JAZUHM010000109.1:0-13916 GCA_045641725.1 Bacteroidaceae bacterium
GGCCTCAGCAAGATAGCCCGCGTGGTAGATATCTTCTCGCACCGACTGCAAGTGCAGGAGCGCATGACCACCCAAATAAAGGACTGCATACAGGAGGCTCTCAATCCGCTCGGAGTGATGGTAGTGGTTGAGGCCCGCCACATGTGTATGCAGATGCGCGGTGTCGAAAAGCAGAACTCGGTCACCACCACCAGCGATTTTACTGGAGCCTTTAACAACAAGGCAACCCGTGAGGAATTCTTGGAGCTAATCAAGAAACACTCCTCGCTTTAGGCCCTGAACACACATATTTTACAGTACACCTCTTATGAAAGAAAAGATAAAAACACTGCTCGAAGACCTTCTTCCACTCGTTGACATAGAGTCCGATTTCCTCTTCAGCGAGCTCGATTCGCTAGGCGTGACAACCATACTGATGGCGCTATCCAATGAGTATGGTATTGAGCTTGAGGCACGCGACGCCACTCCCAAGAACCTAAAGAACCTCGACAACATTGTGAAGATGGTTGAGCAGAAACTCGCCGAAAAAGCATAACGTATGCAATTAGAGGACTATCTGTTGAGAAATGCCCAGATATATGGTGACAAGACTGCTGTGATTTGCGCAGGCAGCAGCATTACCTATACCCAGCTCTACAAGCAGGCACTTGCCCAGGCAGACACATATTCCTCGTTGCCGGGCATGGGCGTGGTGGTGCGTGCGTCCCAAAGCATAGAGTTCATAGTCACCTATTTTGCCATACATCTTGCCCGCAAGGCAGCAGTGCCTTTGGAGAAAGACACCCCCGACGAGATATTCTATAGCATTACAGACCAGGTCAATCAGTCTGTTATACCTGCCGAAGTGGCCGACGTGCTCTTCACCACCGGCACTACCGGCAAGTCTAAGGGAACCATGATCAGCCATTCTGCCATCATAGCCAACGCCGAGAACTTGATAGATGCCCAGCATTTCTCCCACGACCTCACGTTTGTGATAAGCGGGCCGCTCAATCACATCGGCAGCCTGAGCAAGGTGTGGCCGGTGGTCATTACAGGCGGCACACTTATCATAACCGACGGAATGAAAGACCAGATAAGTTTCCTCACCGCCTTGGGCTCTGCGCCAAAGACAGCAACCTTTCTTGTACCCGCCAGCATACGCATGCTGCTGCAGTTCAGCCGCACTCAGTTCTCTATGTTGGCTGACAATATCGATTTCATCGAGACAGGAGCCGCACCCATTTCGCAGTCTGACATGGAGGAACTGCGCAAGACACTGCCGCACTCCCGACTATACAACACCTATGCCTCCACTGAGACCGGCATCGTCTGCACATACGATTTCAGCACCAACGAGTGCGTCGCTGGCTGTCTGGGCAGACCTATGAAGCACGCCCAGCTCCACATCACCCCTCAGGGCACAGTGGCATGTTCTGGCGCGACACTCATGACCGGCTACCTCAACGATGCCGAACTAACTGCCACACTGCTTCGCGACGGAGTACTATATACCAACGACCACGGCCAGTTGGACTCCGAGGGCAGACTCTGCCTCACAGGTCGCAGCGGCGATGTTATCAATATTGGAGGCTACAAGGTAAATCCTGTGGAGGTTGAGGGCGTGGCGTTGTCGTATTCGTCCATTGCCGACTGCATCTGCATACCTGCCTGCCATCCGGTGCTCGGTGTTGTGTTGCGACTGCTGGTGGTGATGTCCAACGGAGCTGACCTCGACAAAAAAGCCCTCGCTCAGCATCTCTCTGCGCATCTTGAGCGATACAAGGTACCGACACTCTTTTCAGTAGTTGACAAGATCGCCCGCACCTACAACGGCAAGCTCAACCGCAAGCATTATCTCGACAGTGCAGACTAAAGCACATAAATATTGGAGCAGCATGCATATAGTTCTCCAAAAAAATAGTATCTTTGCAACTCGATTCTGCCACAGTATGTGGGCACCAAGGGCAGACTGACACGCGCATATACATTATTTATATATATTAGCAACACATCCGTGTTTTTTAGACATTAGATAGTCAATAGCTTAATGCACCTGTAGTTCAATGGATAGAATGGAAGATTCCGGTTCTTCAGATTAGGGTTCGATTCCCTACAGGTGTACCAATCTTGAGGGGGGGCGTAATTTCATTTGCCCATGTCCTAAGGCGCCACAATGGATTACCAGGAGGGAATCATGAGAAGTGCTGAGGATTTATGAAAGTTATTACTAACTTTGCAGAATCAATAATTTAACATTTTAAAAAGAGAGGTTCGTGACAGCCCGAAGAGCTAGTGGGGTATGACTTACCAAAGTTAGTAACTAAGTCAGGGGCTACCTCGGGCTCTTTGGTCTGTCACGGCTCTCTCTTTATGTGTTAAAATGTTAACCCCAAATAGTTCATTAGCCCCCCCCGTGTATTCGTGGTTTGCTTTGTAATATACAGAAAACAAGGCGTTTACAAAGTTGATTATTTAATGACGGTCATTAGAAAAACAATTTTTAAACGCTTATATTACAGACAGTTACAAACGTGACCACAAAACATCGACCTCTAACGACCGATTTGGGTTAAATTATTTCAAACGTCCCTAGTATTTTTCCACTGACCTGTTGGTTGATGATTATATGATATAAAAAAGCATCCGCATTGGTACGGATGCTTTATGAATTTAGTGTTGAGATGTGTGACTATTCGCGCCAGAACAAAAATTTCCTCAAGAGATTTATTTACACGATTTCTGGTCGCAGTCTATTATCGGTTTCAATTTTGTGTAGAATCTTTTTTGTCTTGTGTGTCGGTTGTCTCGGGGTTTGTGTAGCGGTCTTTGTGCTTGGGGTTCATCGGAAACCATCCTTTTTTGACTCGGTTTCGCTGTTCGAAGATTTCCAGTATGCTCCACAGCGACGAACAGCCTGCTACTCCTAAGACTGAGGCTGCCAGTGTGTTGTCCACAAACAGCGAGGCGGTCAACAGCACTATGCCTGCCAAGCCAAACACTGGCCAGCACTTTACTCCCCAATAGTACTCGGATTTGATGACTATTGGGTGGAAGATTCCGATTATCATAAACGTTGCAAAGGCTATTATTATTCCTTCAAAATACATAGTGTCTGTATGTCGTTATTGTGGTTTTGGTATGTGGGTGGTCATCATACCTTCAGTGTCTTGAGATATTCTTTTTGCTGTGGAGTGATGCGAAAACTCTCGCGTGCTTTTTGTATGGTCTTGTTGTGTGTCCACGGGGCGAGGGTCTTGTTTTCTATTATCGGTATGGTGGCCTGCCATTGTTTGGCCAAGGCTGTTGCGAAATACCATGCCACCATCATCTTGACGTAGTACTCGTCGCTGCGCACCGCTGCGGGTATGTTGAGGTATTGTGGCTGAAAGTCTTGGTCGAGGTAGTGCGTCATCAGCATTTCGAGTCCGAAGCGACATGTGTATGTGTGTGGCGATTTGCTCCAGTGCTGTATTTTGGTCAGCAGTTGCTGTTTGTGCTTTTTAAACACTTTTGGCGACATGATGTCGCAGACTGCCCAATTGTCTATGTGAGGCAGGAATGCCTCTGTGAGGGCTATGCATTGGTCGTAGTCTTTGATCTCTGAAATGAGTAGGCCGTGCAGCATGTTTTGGTCGTAGTAGGGGTGGGGCAATTGCTGGAGAAAGCGGCTGCTGTCGGGGTCTTTCTTGTATTCTTTTGCGATTTTTCTCAGTATCGGCACGCGCACGCCGATGATATTCTCTGGGGATATTCCAGGAGTCAGCTTGGCTTGGAATGCGGCGTATTGTGCGTCGCGGTATTGCATGAGTGTCTTGGTGATGTCTGACATGTCGATGGGCGTTTTTGTGTGGTTAGAATGGCAGGCCGACTGCGAAATGGAATGTGAAATCGCGCGACATCTTGGGGCGAATGGCTGGCAGATAGCCTTTTTGGGACGGGGCGTATGCGGGGTTGATGGCTTTCATGGCCATGTCGAATCGGAGGATGAAGTAGTCGAGGTTGAGACGCAGGCCCACGCCGTAGGATGCTGCGATCTGCTGGTAGAAGTTATGCCACCGGAATTGGCCGCTGCGGCCTGTGACTTCGTATTGGCGTGTGGTCCAGATATTACCGGCGTCGATGAATGCGGCTCCGCTGATTTTCCAAAACATATTGGTGCGGTACTCCATGGAGAAGAGGAGCTTGAGGTTACCGGTCTGGTTGATAAAATCTACCTTGCCGTCTTCGCCCATGTATCGGCCTGGGCCCAGTTCTCTGACCGACCATCCCCTGATGCCGTTGGCGCCGCCGCCGAAGTATCGTTTCTCAAATGGCACGATGTTGGAATTGCCATAGGGGTGGACGATGCCGAAGTTGGTGTGGATGGCCAATGAGTTGCGGGCGTTGAGCGTGTAGCTCTTTGAGTAGTCGAAATCAAACTTGAGGTACTGTGCATAGGCTACGTCAAAGATTGTGTATTGATTGTCTTTGTCCTTGGTGAGGTGAGCGGGTCGAGAGAGTGCGTAGAGCAGATTGCCTGCCGACTCGACGCTCCAATGTATCTGGTATGGATTTTGTTTGTTGCGTCGGTTGGTTGCCGTGGCCGAGTTGTATGTGTGGCTATACGACATGTTGAAAATCAAGAGGTTTTCGTAGGCGTATCTGATCAGCGCAGAGTGGCGGTTGGTTGACTCGAGATAGTCCTTGCGGAATGTGTTGGATATCCACGGCATATAGACATAGTTAAGGCTCGGGATGTTGAGTCGGTGGCGCACTCTGCCGCTATTGCTTGACCATTGGTAGTTCCATATCAGCGACAATATGCGGCGGTGAAACTCAGGGCGCTCCTGAGTGTTGTAAAGGAGCGAGAGATTTGAGGTGCCAGGCAGGTTGTGAGTCTTAAAGGGGGTGATGAGTCTTGGAAAGGACAGCTTGTTTTCCAGGCCAATCTCAATGTAGTTTTGGTCGCTATAGCCTTCGAGGCCGGTGATAGCTTCGTAGGCTCCTTTGAGTTTGACAGACCATTCCTCAGAGCCTTTAAAGAGGTTGCGGTTTGTGTAGGTGAGGTTGGAGGCCACGCCAAGATTGCCGGAGGTGTTTGTGCCCTCGATTTCAACTCCGAGGGTGTTTCTCTTTTTGGGCAGGAGTTGAATCTGGCAGTCGAGCCGTGCGGAGTCAACTTCGGTTAATTGTATTGATGCATAATTGATGGCGTCAAGGTTTGACAGCGAGGCATAGGTCTTGGTGATGTTGTTGTAGCAATAGGTCTCTCCATGCTCAAGGTGAGTGTTGTGCTTGAGCAGGGTGGGGCGGAATACACGCTTTTTGGCATTAGGATAGACAATGCTGAAATTGTTGTCGGTATCGATGATGCTGTCAGCGGCTTGCGTAGATTGGGTGTTGTCCAGGCTGTTGACGATATAGTTTATGTTGTTGATGTGGAAGATGTCGTAAATGCTTGCGGTATCGGTAGATATACTCTTGCCTAAGTAGAGGAGTCTTATGCTCACTTGATTATTGCCGGCAAGGGTATCGATGTCGTAGCGCATGAAGTTCTTTAGGACTTTGTAGTAGCCGTGATTGTGGAGCATGTTGTTGATTCGGCTTCTCTCCTTGTCAAGCAGATTGGCATCACACAGCATGTCTTTTTGCAGCAGCGATTCGCTCATGCTGATGTTAATGAGGCTGTCGATCTGCGGATCGTCAGCTTTGTATTCGATATTGCTTACGATATATGGTTTGCCGGGGCTCAGCATGTATTCCACCTTTGTTTTGTGCCCTTTAGTCTTGATATTGGCAGATGCATGAGCTTGCAGATATCCTTTGTTTTTGAGTGCTACGACAATGGAATTGACCGACATGCTGGTTTGCAGCGAGTCGAAGACAACAGGCGCTTCGCCCAGTCTTTTCCAGAAGCTGTTGGAGCCCTTTTCCTTGTTAGAATTTGACAGGCAATATAATCCTAATGGAATATTGAATGTGTTGAACCACTTGGAGTTAGGTTCTTGGCGCACATAAAGCCTGTATATGGAGGGGTCGGTTGAGGCGTCATCGCTTTTAATCTTGACGGATGTCAGCAGGGTTTCGTCTTCTGCAAGAAATTTTTCTGCAGAACATGCCCCCAGCATAATCACTACCGCCGAAAATAGAGCAGCTGTTTTTAAGAATCTTGTTAATCGTATCATGATTAGAACAGGAAGATTTCTGTGCGATTTTAGTTGAGGTTAATCTTCATTGAGGTCAGCATAAGGGTCTGATACCAGCGGCACAGAAATAGCAGAGTAGTCAGAATTGTTTCTGTATGCTTTGAATATCAGATGTGTCAGCGATATGATAAAAAACAATAAAACCGCAGCGGCTATGACAACGGGCATGTCTATACCTATATATATATTATAGTCAAATACAAGCGATGTAGTGTCCATTGGCAGCGGGCAATATGCCAGATATGAACCGACTCCCAGCACTATGACGGAAATTATATATAGCCATGTGAGGATAGAGTAATAATTTCTGCGCAACTTGGTAGATCGAGAGAATTTTTTGTAAGCTCTCTTGAGTAGGAATTTGTCGGTGTTCCATAAATCTACGATAGGTGGCAAAAGTTTTTCAACTTGCGCATCTTTTTCAGTAAGCATAGCTACCTCGCCAGAATTGTAAAATGTTGTGGCATAAAGGTTTTCGTGGTAATTCTTGACATCAAGCCAACGTCCATAGCCGCCAAATTTGAGGAAATCTTCCTTGCGAAAGGCAATATTGGTGTTCTCAGCCTCAATGGCTTTTCTTTTGCCTCGATTGATTGCGCGGAAATTAAGTATCTGATGTTTTTTTCGCCAACGAATGGCGCTTTTTACCCATGCAGAATCGTCATAGCCATAATAGTCGTTGTAGCCAAGACATAGAGAATACCCCTGAAGAATGGCTGTAGCAATGCTATTGAGCCACATGTTTGTCTTGGGAGTGGAATTGGGGCGCATCAAGACAATCCATTCTTTGCGAGAAGCTCTGACACCAAGAGTGGTAGCAATAGACATGTGTAAAATGCCGTTTTTGTTTTGTGGCAGATAGGTGTGTCTTATTACATTTGGATATTTTGCCGTTGCTCGCTTGATAACGTCGTTAGTATTGTCGGTCGAAGCATTGTTGACAACGACAATTTCGAAATTCGGATAGTTTTGGCCGGCAATATTGTCAATCACTCTCTCGAGCATGTCGTCGGAATCGTGAGTGATAATAACCACGGAAATGGACGGCGCATTTGCTTTGTCAACAGGCTGAGGCGCTTCATCGCTTTGAGCCGGTATATAGACGTAGCTTCTCCAATACAGTATTACGTATATCAATAGGATGATTAATGATAAGCAAAGCAGAATAAATGATATGGGTATGGATAAAATCATGTGAATGGGATTAATGATTATGAATTTCTTCGTCTGAACTCCGAGCAAGTGATTGCAGTAGCGATACTGACATTCAGACTCTCAACAATATTAGCGTCATTAGGGTAGGGTGGAATGTATAATTTCGTGTTTACGCACTTTGCAATGTCGGCGCTAATGCCATTGCCCTCATTGCCCATGATGATAATGCCGTGAGCGGATAATGGAGTGTTATAAATATTTTCGCCTTCAAGGAATGTGCCATATACCGGTATGTTCTTGTCAAGAGTAGCCAGATATTCTGCAAGATTGCAATAGTGAATTTGTGATTTGCCAATTGCTCCCATGGTGGCTTGAACCACTTTGGGAGAATAAAAATCTACAGTGTTTTGAGAGCAGATAATGTGGTTTATGCCAAACCAATTTGCCAATCTGATTATTGTGCCGAGATTACCAGGGTCTTGGATTGTGTCGAGCATAAGGCACAGCTCTTTTTGCGGCCATGTGCTGGAAATCTGGGACTCTGGTTGTTTGCGGAATATGCCTAAAACTTTTTGTGGCGATTTGAGCAGACTCGCTTTTGTTAGTTCTTCTTTGCTGACGCAGTCCACTTCTATGTTTTTCAGAATCTGAGAATTGTTGTCAAGCCAATCGCTCGTAGCCGCAATATATTGGCATTCATATCTGTGCATCAGTTCCTCGACAACCTTAGGCCCCTCACCAATAAAAAGGCCCTCTTTGTCGCGAAACTTCTTTAGCTCCAGCGAATGAATGTTTTTAATTTTTTGTTTACTAATCATAGTTATTTCTGTGTTGTAAAGAAATAGTAGAACCAAAAATAGGTGTTGCCATATTGTTCGCGGCAAATATTGTTGCACTTGACAGGCTCGGTCTCGGAATTCTTTAGCTTGATAAATTCCTTATATTCATTAGCCACAGACTCATCTTTAAAATTCACGCATTCATTTGGCGATAGCATTGAGTATATGGTTAGTGCTTCTTTGTAGTGCTTGGGAAGATTTTGATAATCAGGACTGTAGTATAGTTGTGTCAACTTGGCAAATTCTCTTAATCTCTTTTCTAATAGCAAATTACATAGTGTAATATCTCTTAGTTGCTGTGCATCAAGTGACTCGTAGAGTTGCAATTTATGCGCGTCGGCAGGAATTAGATATGTGAACAATTTTTCGCCAAGCAAGCCGCTGCTAATCATTGCTTCTGCGCGCAATTGATAAAGAGTGGAGTCTATTGACAATGACTCCTTGCCAACTTTGAGCGCATTTTCATAATCGTTAGTTGACAAATAATATTTAGCCTGAAGCTCATAATGTATTAAATCGTTAGTGTTGCTAACAAAGTAGTTGTATGCAACAAGTGCAATTACAATAAGAAGATTGCTGACTATTGGAATTTTGCTGAGATATATTTTACGGATAAATATCAGTATGGATAATGCCAAGACAATAATTGAACAAATAATATCAATAGCGCTTATATGCTCGTTTGCAAGAAATGCCATGACGATAAACGAGGGGGCGAATACTAATGCGTATTTGTCTATTGAAATTTTTAATTTCTGTCCAAGAGAATAAGGCAATAAGCACAAAATCACCATCAGGCATATTATCGTAATATTATTCACTCCGTATTGCTGGTAAATTTCAAGCAAAAACAGGTGATGATAAATATAATAACCTAATAGTGCAAACAGATAAAGAGCCCAAAGCAGTAGTTTTAAGCTCTTATCTGATTGTTTGAAAAGTGTGCTCATCGATTCATTGCATTATAGTTTTAATCTTCTTTTCTTAACACCATGGCCGAGCGTGCTGGCAAATAGAGCTGCAACCATCCCTTGTGCTGGCGGGCAAGCAATTGGTCGAAGTTAGTAAAATGCTCAATAGAGTCGTCAGACAAACCAAAACCACCATATTGTGTGGCATCTGTATTAAGCACAACCTTGTATTTGCCTTCTGGCATCATAAAGCCATATCCCTCAAAACTCTTTGTGGGATTAAAGTTAAATACAAACAGATATTTGCCGCGGCTGTATGCAAGCACTTGATCGCCGTCGTTATGCCATACCTCACGCACCTTTGTTTGGAGCAAATGTTTGTTTTCTTTGATAATGCTAAGCATATCGCGGTCGAAATCGCCAAGATAGTGATATAGCAATTCCTTATTGTCAACAAGGTTCCACTGACGACGTGCGTATTTGTGGCTCCATCCGTTATCCTGACGTGGGAAATCAATCCATTCTGGATGACCAAACTCGTTGCCCATAAAATTTAGGTATGCACCATTGATTGTGGATGAGGTGATGAGCCTGAGCATTTTGTGTAATGCGATGCCTCGATTGGCAACATCATTTTCATCTCCCTTCTTGAAATGCCAATACATGTCTGCATCTACTAATCTGAAGATGATGGTCTTGTCGCCAACGAGTGCTTGGTCGTGGCTCTCAAGGTATGAAACAGTGCGCTCGTCTTCTCGGCGATTGGTTATTTCCCACAGAATAGAACTTGGCTTCCAGTCTTCGTCTTTTAATTCCTTGATGGTTTTAATCCAATAGTCTGGAATATTCATTGCCATCCTATAATCAAAACCAATACCGCCATCTTCAAACTTTGTGGCCAGACCTGGCATGCCTGATACTTCCTCTGCTATGCTAATGGCCTTAGGATTGACTTGGTGTATAAGCAGGTTTGCCAAAGTGAGATAACAGATAGCATTGTCGTCTTGCGCACCATTGTAATAGGATTCATATCCAACAAAGTCTTCTCCCAGACCATGATTATAGTAGAGCATTGAAGTAACGCCGTCAAATCGGAATCCGTCAAATTTATATTCTTCCAACCAGTATCGACAATTGCTCAAGAGGAAATGGATTACTTCGTTTTTGCCATAATCAAAGCACAGGCTATCCCATTGGTTGTGGTTTTTTCTTTCGCCAGGATAGAAATATTGGTCGGGGTCGCCGGCAATATTGCCAAGGCCTTCAAGTTCGTTCTTTACTGCATGGCTATGAACAAGGTCCATGATTACGGTGATGCCCATAGCGTGTGCTTCGTCAATAAGTTGCTTAAGCTCTTCGGGGGTTCCGAATCGGCTTGAAGGGGCAAAGAAATTAGAAACATGATAGCCAAAACTGCCGTAATAAGGATGCTCCTGAATAGCCATTATCTGTATGCAGTTATATCCTGCTTTTTTTATGCGTGGAAGAATTTTCTCTCTGAATTCATTGTATGAGCCGACCTTCTCTGCATCTTGAGCCATTCCGATATGGCACTCATAGATTAAGAGTGCGCCAGACTGACGCTTAAAATTCTTGATTTTAAACTCATATTGATTTTCTGGAGCCCAAACTTGTGCGCTGAAAATCTTTGTGTTTTCGTCTTGTACAACTCTTCGGGTCCATGCAGGCAGTCTTTCTCCTTCGCCATCTTCCCAGCAAACTATCATTTTGTAGAGTTGCCCGTGCTGGAGTTGTTTACGTGTCAGTTTGATTTCCCATACGCCATTGGCTTTGGGCTTAAGTTTATATTCGTCATCTTTCTTTTTCCAATTGTTGAAATCGCCTACCAAATAAATAGCGGTAGCATTAGGTGCCCATTCTCTGAACACCCAACCTGTTTTGGTCATGTGCAGGCCAAAATACAAATGGCCAGAAGCAAAGTCCTTAAGAGTGCCTTTGCCTGCCAGTTCTTTCTCTTTTTTAGCTGCATTATCGTGACGTCCAATAATTGCATCTTTAAATGGAGCCAGCCATTTGTCGTTTTCAATAATCTTCATAATAATATTCTTTTAATTAACTACTTTTCCGTTTATATATTTTCCTTGTGCAATAATCTTGCCGGTTTTATCTTTTTCGATAAACTCGCCATCTCTCACACCATTGCGATATGAGCCTTCAAAACGTATGCCTTTGCTGTCTTCTTCAATACATTTTCCATGTTTTAAGCCAGCTTTAAACATTCCGTTGAATCTGTCGCCGGAAGCAAGTCTGAGGATTCCTTGTCCGTCCATTTCGTCATCTTTCCAATTGCCGTCATAGACATCACCATTTGGCCAGGTAAATTTGCCTTTGCCATTGCGTTTGTCATTTTTCCAGCTACCGAGATATACGGAACCGTCTTTCCAGGTGAAAGAGCCTTCACCATTCTTTTCGCCATTTTGGAAACGGCCGTTGTATTTATTGCCATTTGCAAATTTGTAGATTCCAAGACCCGAACGTAGGCCATTGAGATACTGGCCGTCGTATTCATTGCCGTCGGCAAATTTATATACTCCCTTGCCATGCATTACATCGTCTTTCCAATCGCCGCTATATGTGTCGCCATTGGCATGTTTGAATGTGCCACGACCATTGCGCTTATTGTCGGCCCATTCTCCATCATAGCTTGAGCCATCTTGCCATGTAAATACGCCTCGTCCATGTTTTTGGTCATTTTGCCACATGCCAGTGTATTTTGCTCCTTGGCTGGTATAGGTATAAGTGCCTTCGCCATTGCGTTTGTCTAACGACCAATGGCCTTGGTAGATGTCGCCGTTATAATAATACATGATGCCTTGACCTTCTTGAAAATCCTTATACCAAAGGCCGTCATAGCGGTTATTATTGTTGAAATAAAATATGCCGCGTCCGTGCT
Source organism: Bacteroidaceae bacterium (assembly GCA_045641725.1). Taxonomy (GTDB): domain Bacteria; phylum Bacteroidota; class Bacteroidia; order Bacteroidales; family Bacteroidaceae; genus UBA6382. Next base: position 11,987 of record JAZUHM010000109.1, read on the forward strand.
GGTGGTCATTTACCCATTCGCCGTCATATTTTTCGCCGTCGGAGAATGTATAGACACCCTTGCCCTCGCGATGTCCTTTGAGATAACCTCCTTCATAGGTATCGCCATTTGGCCATGTCGTTTTGCCGTTTCCATTTGGCTTGCCGGCAAATAAATCGCCATTATAGATAGCTCCGTCCTTAAACGTATAGGTTCCGATAGTGATTTTCTGGGCACTACCGGTTAAAATCGCAAATATTGTTAGTGTTGATATGATTATTCTCTTCATTATTTTATAAATGCTATTTGTTTTGGAATTAAAAATTATTCGTTTTCAAAAAATCTTCAGCCCTTTCAAGGTCTTGTGGTGTGTCGATTCCGACAGTTTCAATATTTGTAATGCCTACTTGAATCTTATATCCATTTTCAAGCCATCTCAGTTGTTCCAGAGATTCTGCTTTCTCTAATACCGATTGCTCAAGTTGAGTAATTTCTTTCAGCACTTTAGTGCGATAGGCATAAAGGCCCAGGTGCTTGTAGTAATTGTGATTCTTAAGCCATTCCTGTTCTTCTACGCCACGCAGGTATGGAATTACCGAACGGCTAAAATACAATGCCTGCATCTTGTTGTTGAATACTACTTTGGGAGAGTTTGGGTTGTTCAACATTTCGATAGGGGCATCGTGCTCAAAAGGTTTTACCAATGTGGCAATGTCGGTTTCTGAATTGTCAAAACACGCTTTCAGTTCTGCAATCTGGCTGGGATGAATAAATGGCTCATCACCTTGCACATTAACAACCACGTCAAAATTAGACTCGCCAATCTTGCTGACAGCCTCCCAACAGCGATCTGTGCCGCTTTTGTGATTAGGGCTTGTCATGATTGCCTTGCCGCCAAATGTTTCTACGGCTTGGAAAATCCTTTCGTCATCAGTGGCTACATAGGCGGCCTCAAACAAATTACATACTCTCTTATAAACACGCTGTATAATCATTTTTCCTCCCAGCATGGCCAGCGGCTTGCCAGGGAAACGTGTCGATGCATATCTTGCGGGTATAATTGCAACAAACTTCATATCGTTATATTTATTATTCAATTTCAATGTCAAAATTACTATCCATGCTCAGCGAATCGCTAAGAGCATCAAATGAGCCGTCGCCACACATGTCAAAAGTGGCGGGTATCTTGAATGTCTCGCCTTGGGTATAGCCCAACGTGCGGTCGTTAAATACTTTGCGCATGTAATGTCCCCAGATAGGTAGCGCCATTGAGGCACCTTGACCCATGGCGGTACTGTTAAAGCGGATATTGCGATTTTCACCGCCGACCCAGCAGCCCGTCACGAGGCGTGGAGTCATGCCCATGAACCATCCGTCGGAGTTTTTCTGGGTGGTTCCGGTTTTGCCTGCAATCTGGGCCGTGAAACCAAAGTTGCCTCTTAATCTGCGGCCTGTACCTTGGTTGATAACACCCTGCATCATCTCAAGCATCCTGTAAGAACTTGCGCTGCTCATCACGCCGCGGGTGTTTGTGTTGAATTTGGCAACAACTTTGCCGTCGGCATCTTCAATTTTGGTGACCATAACAGGGCTTACCCTGATGCCGTTGTTAGCAAATGCGGTGTATGCTGCAACCATTTCCATGACAGAAAATTCTGCTGTTCCCAAACATAATGTGTAGTTTGGATCAAGGTGATGGAGGTAGCCGAAACTATGCAACCATTCCACAAACGGGCCAGGTTTCATGTAATCTATAAGGTAGGCTGAGATCCAGTTGTTGGATTGCGCCAGAGCCCATCTTAATTCTACCATTTCTCCATAGCGAGCTTTGCTGCCGTTGCGTGGTGACCAGTCGCCATAGGTGCGCTGCTCATTGGGCGCGGTTGAACAGGGGGTCATACCATTTTCCATAGCCAGTGCATAGAGATATGGTTTGATAGTTGAGCCAACC
>JAZUHM010000110.1:0-3957 GCA_045641725.1 Bacteroidaceae bacterium
GTAATATCATTAACAGTAATAGTCTTTACATATTTTTCTCTAGGAACTAAATACCACACGTTCACACCAAACTTTTGTGCTTCATTGACAGTTCCCCAAATACTAAGGTTCCCGCTTTCTGTCGTTGGACCGTTGTGGCTATTTTTTAAGGCATATACATAGGAATTACTCGCATTCTTCATTACATATTTCCCGCCATCAACTGATACAAGTTCTTGCGACGTTGGCTCCGTTGATGTTAATACATCACAATTAGCTGTAGATTTTCCTGCTTTAATATATGATTCATCTGAAACACTTTTTATATAATAGCCTCCAGCACCATCTGGCCTTATATAATACTCCTGGTCAGGACTAGGTGTAAATGCTTTCCACTTTACAATGCCATCACTATTATACAAGGCATACATATTTTCAAAATTGTAATTAGTTGCAGGAGGAGTAGAACTCGTATAGTATCCTGGTCCATTTCCCGCAGAAACAATGTAATAATAACCCTCAGGAATATCTGCCTGAGCGATAGACATAATCGGCACTAACAAGCCAATTAGATACGTTAAAAGTTTTTTCATACTAATATATTTTAAAGTTATTAATAATCTTTATGAATCTCCGACTTTAGTAATGTATTATAAATTAACAGCGCACACAAAAATAGCCCCACTACTCGCACCATGGCATGAGGCTATGGAGCGTGTAGTGAGGTCTGATGAAGAATGCTTTTGTTGATTTGAGTCCCCCCAAAAAATGGATACGCTAGGATTTCTGCGCGAGTTTTTGGGCGCAGAGATGGCGAAAATGGTTGCGTATTTGGAGGTTGGCTGTGTCATAATCATGAAATATTATGCTTTCAGCCTGCAAAAATATACTAAAAAATTTTGACTTGGGTTGTTTATTTTGTCAAAATATGGAAACCAGGAAAAAAGACGAGAAATCTAGGGGCAAATTTCTTGCAAAGCAATAACAATCAACCAATTTGAAGAAACACCACGAAAAACCGCAACCACTTCCGCGCGTACAATATATTATAATTATAAGCCGCACGAACAATTAATGAAACATTAATGTTCAAAAACAACAATGAACAAATAATTTATGAAAAATTTTCGTCTCATTTACGATAATTCGCGTTTAAAAATCAAGCGCCAAATGCCTGCGGCACAAAGTTTTTAAACGTAAATGACCATAAATTTTATCGTAAAATTATCTGTTTCGCCAAACGATGTTGTGCGAGATTCTCAGCGGGCGGGAGTGACTTTGCCTTGGGAGATTGTGAAATAGATTTCTTTTTGATCTGACACGAAATGCTCCACTTCCGACGACTCTGTGACGTGATGCATGACTGCCGTGTGCATTATAATCCGATGGGTGCCGTCGGGAAGGCTGCTGCCATCGAAATACAAGGTCAGCACCTTGCCGCTGGTGCCGGTAAAACTATCTTCCATTTCACCTATACTTTGCGAAACGACATAGCTATTCGTCGCCTCGTTATAATAATAGGACACTGTACCCTCTACTGAGCGTGGCAATCGATATTGCTCGCACTTGAAGAGATGGGAATTGTGTTGTCTGACAAACGTACACTCGTTATTAGGCAAAATGACATCTACCTGATATGCATGGATGCCAAGTTTGTTTTTCAGTGTGATGGTGAAAGGAATCTGCGACTTGTTGGCTGCTGGACTCACATAGGCACCAAGGGAATAATTGGGGTCGGAAATAGTAAAGAACGGATAATCTCTACTATAACGCTCAGGGATACCGGGTTTTGGATAGGTTTCTGACTGAGCAGTGTCGGCGCCGGGGTCTGCTTGTGCAGCTAAATCAATGCTGTCTGCGGTCTTGGCCGTACTGTCGCCGACAATGGGGGCAGCAAGTGTGTCTGGCGCAGCAACGACTCCGCTGTCTGCCGTATTGGCCACGCCATCGGCGCCAGCGCCTCCGCTGCGGATCAGCAGCCACGCAAACACCGCCGCCACGACTGCCACCATTGCCACAAAAAGCCACACCAGCCCTTGGCGTTTGGGCGTCTGAGACTTGGATTGCGCGAGGGCTTTTATCACATCCTCGGCCGAATTGTAGCGCTCGTTGCGATTCTGGCGGCAGCATTTCTGTGCCACTTTTCTGATGTCGCTCACATCGCCGGCCGAATCGGGATAAGCGGCATCTATTATGTCCAGCATGATGCGCCCCACGGAGTAAATGTCGGCACGGGCGTCGATTCGCATGGTCTTGTCGTACAGTTCGGGAGCGGAATACTCGTGAGTGCCACCTATCACCGACAAATGGGACGGCGAATAGCAAAAGCCCAGATCGATGATGCGCACATCCTGATTGATATTGGTAACCATCAGGTTGGTGGGGCTCAGGTCAAGATGCACTATCTGCTGCTGATGCAGGTATTTCAGGCCCTCAAGTAGCTGGAGAAAGAATTTCTGGAGGTTTTCCCTGGCCGAAAACCATGATTTGTCGCCATCGAGCAATTCTCTCACCGTGCTGCCGTCAACAAAATCCATCAGCAACGACGGAATGCCGTCCTCATCGACCAACTCGTAGTACTTGACAAAATACGGGCTCGACAACGACTGGCCGACCTCCCACTCCTTACGCATGGCGCTGCGCAGATCGGCATCGTTCTTAAACTCATCCTTGAGCGACTTCTGCAGATAGACGCGCCCATCCTTCTGCGACATAACGCAGGCACACGTACTGCCTTCCGCAACGACAGTGAGCATTGCGGACTCTACAGAATATATCTGCCTGGCGTTTGTAGGGATAATAAACGACACCGAGCCTGAATTTTAATTGCAAATTTAATCACAAATATTCGCATGAGGGTTATTTATTTTGTCAAAACATGTATTTGTACGAATATTCTTTATAATTTTGCAGCATGATTTGCACCACAGACATACTAAAACAGATTTTTGAGGACATCAGCGCCAAATACGAGAAGCCCTTGCACGTGAACGGTGATTTTATAGCTTTAGGCAAAAGCATCTACACCGCAACAAATTCAATGGTCAGCACATCGACCCTCAAGCGCCTATGGAAAATCCAAAAGACGAGCAACGAGCCGACCATAAACCTGCACGATTCCACGCTCGACATCTTTGCGGCATATCTCGGCTACGAAGATTTCAAAGCCTACCAGAATCATTATCTCGAAAATCCCAGCAAGGCAAGCCACAAGATCACAACGCGCAAGCTGCTGCCCTCGCAGATAGAAGACGGCCAGCTGATCTGCCTCACATGGAACCCCATGCGCGAGGTGGTTGCCAGACACGAGAGCGGCAACAAATTCAGCGTACTCAGCTCGGTAAACAGCAAGCTGCAGCCCGGCGACACATTTGAGCTCAACCAGATTGTAGAACGCTGTCCGCTGGTGATAGTGAACCTCAAGCGCGCAGGATTTCAGCCCGTGGAGTACGTCTGCGGCCAAGACTGCAGCCTCGACTTTGAGCTGATATAGCAATCCGCCACGCACAAAAACGAAATCCAGATTTCTTGCGAAGCAATAAAAACCAACAAAATTGAAAAACAGCCTCTAAAACGGCCCGAAATTCGCCCTTATTTCAACTAAGTGCGCGCTAATTTTAGTTCACAGCGCTGTGAACGTTTGTTCACAGCGGTGTGAACGATTGTTCATAGCGCTGTGAACGATTGTTCACAGCGCTGTGAACAGAATTTAGTGCGCACTTAGATTTTTTAAGCCCGCAACAAGGCTGATTTTAAGCGAATTAGGCCCAAGGCAACGTGCGCCATCTTACACACGCAAGGCCGCCCCGGAGATGCGGGACGGCCTTGGCTGTGTGTGTGTTATGCTCGCGCGCGTATTATATATAATAAGGTATATATAATTATGGTAATACCCGTTATCCCAGGTATGTTTTTCTGTCCTATCTTTGGTAAGTCCAGCCCAGGCAGGGGGAGCTGACTGCAAGTCGGAGGGCCAAG
>JAZUHM010000111.1:0-1940 GCA_045641725.1 Bacteroidaceae bacterium
ACCGAGGAACTCGAGCTTCTTGCATCCGTTTTTCCATGCTGAATGTATGACGTTCATTTCGAGAATCATGTTGTCGTACATGAAGTCGGCCAATGCACTTTGGTTGGCTTCGATGCCACCCACTTTGGCTGCTGCCAGAAAAACGTATTCAGGCTTCTCTGCGGCAAAGAATGCTTCTACGGCGTCCTGTCGGCAGAGGTCAAGTTCCTTGTGTGTGCGGGTGATTATGTTGGTGTAGCCCTGTCGCTGCAGTTCCCTGACTATTGCGCTGCCAACCATGCCGCGATGGCCGGCTACATATATTTTTGCGTTTAGTTCCATGATTGGTTACAAATTGAAAACCATTATTTTACGATGCCTTTCTCGAGATATTCTGCAAGGTTGGTGCGTACCTTTAACGCAGCGCCTTCACCTGCCACCTTGGCCATGTCTGACTCAACCATAATCTTAACCAGCTGCTCAAACGAGGTCTTGTTGGGATTCCATCCGAGCTTGGCTTTGGCCTTGGTGGGATCGCCCCAGAGGTTTACCACGTCGGTTGGGCGGTAGAAGTCCTTGCTGACGGCCACCAGTGTCTTGCCAATCAGGTGTTTTGGACCTGCTACACATACGCCGGTCTCATTCATGCCCTCGCCGCGGAATTCCAACTCTATGCCTGCGTGCTTGAATGCATAGTAGGCGAACTCTCTCACACTGTGCTGCACGCCGGTGGCGATTACAAAGTCTTCGGGTGTCTTGTGCTGCAGAATCATCCACATACACTCTACATAGTCCTTGGCATAACCCCAGTCGCGCAGTGATGAGAGGTTGCCGAGGTAGAGGCACTCCTGCAATCCCTGTGCAATACGAGCGGCAGCCAGGGTGATCTTGCGGGTAACGAAAGTCTCGCCGCGGCGCTCAGACTCATGGTTGAACAGAATTCCCGAGCAGCAGAACATGTTATATGCCTCGCGGTATTCCTTCACAATCCAGAAACCGTAGAGCTTGGCCACGGCGTATGGGCTGTATGGATGGAATGGGGTGTTTTCGTTTTGAGGTACCTGCTCCACCTTGCCGTAGAGCTCGGATGTGCTGGCTTGATAGACTTTACAGGTTTTTTCGAGGTGGCATGCTCTTACGGCTTCCAACACACGCAGCACGCCTGTGGCATCTACGTCGGCAGTGAATTCCGGCGAGTCAAAGCTGACCTGCACATGGCTCTGGGCTGCCAGATTGTATATCTCGTCGGGCTGCACCTTGTCCACCACCTTCACGATAGACATTGAGTCGCCCATGTCGGCATAGTGCAAGTGGAAGTTTGGCTTGCCCTCGAGGTGAGCGATGCGCTCGCGATAATCTACCGACGAGCGGCGGATGATGCCGTGTACATCATAGCCCTTCTCGAGCAGAAATTCGGAGAGATAGGAACCATCCTGGCCGGTTACGCCGGTGATGAGTGCAACTTTGGTTTGCTTTATGTTCTTCATTAATTTTTTGCCTTCTTCGTCGCCGCTGCCCAGTTCGAGGAATTTTCTGGTCACGTCGTGGTCGAGTGCCTCGCTGAGAGCTTTGATGGCAGACTGGCTAAAGCCGTTTTTGCCAGTGAGCCAGCGGCTGACTTCTGTTTCACTTTTGCCAACCAATTCAGCAAGCTGGCGCTGTGTCATACCCTTATAAGCCAAGATTTTGTTGATGTTGTTGGCAATAAAATTGTTTAACTCTGTCTTTTCTGTTCTTTTCATTTTACAAAGATTTTAAAATTTTGTTTACAAAGTTACAATGATTTACAATATTTACAACAATAAAATGTAAATAATTTTGTGTTGAAAATATTTTCTTTACAAATTTTCCTAACTTTGAACATAAATTTTTGTATTCGTAAAGAAAATGTTGTTAATATTATTTGAGGTTTTTGCATGGATTTTTGTTTAAAACAACGACAAATACATTATTTATATATA
>JAZUHM010000112.1:0-2116 GCA_045641725.1 Bacteroidaceae bacterium
AAAACCTTTTTCATACCTGTATAATTTTATTGATTTAACTTCAGTTGTTGTTCTTTTCTGTTGCAAAAGTATAGTTTTCTGTAATAACTCGTGGTGCAATTTGCTTCAAATGTGTGCCTTTTTACATTTTTTAAAACAAAATCGCAGTTTAATTAACTTAAAATGAAATTAACAGTTGGACGGAGGCGCCAAGTGGCTGTCTTAGGGCGCAAAAGTGCAGTTAAGTGGCTGATTTGTGGGGTGAAATCGGTGCTTTTCAGCCTTTGTGGGTGACAATGTCCACTGTGTGGCTGCCGGCTCCAATCAGGTCGGGGCGCTCTGAGATGGACTTTTGGTATTCAATGAATCGGGCGAAGGTCTCGTCGCTCATGCGGTTGAGCCGGGTGCGCATATAGTCAGCGGCGCCGTCGGGCGAGAATATGCTGACGCGCTCCAGGCCGGCAGCCTTGTTGAGGCGGTCTATGTCCTCGAGGCGCAGATAGTCGTACAGCTCGTCGGGCGCAGCCTGAATGTGGTAGTTGCCGTCCACCACGCCCTTGGCCAGCAGCGACTCGATGCGGTCTTCATCAAAACAGTAGGAGAGCATGCTGTATTCGTTCATCAGGTAGGCCACAAAGATGAGCCCCCCGGGCTTGGTGACGCGGCGGGCCTCGCAGAGCGCCTCAATCTTGGGTTCGTCGCCGATGAGGTGGTAGCAGGGGCCCAGGAGCAGCGTGATGTCGGCCGAGGCCGTAGGGATAAAGGGCATGTGGCGGGCATCGCCTCGCACCACGTCGGCCTGCGGGTCGCGCTTCAGAAATACGTCGATGTTGCGCTGCACCAGTTCCACGGCCTTGACCTTATAGCCCTCGGCCGCGAGGGCGGAGGTGTAGCGCCCTGTGCCTGCCCCGACGTCAAGGATAGTGTGGTGGGGCTGCAGATAGCGGTGCAGGTGGTGCATGGTGGTTTCAAACTCCACAATGCCGTGGCGGCGCAGCAGTCGCAGGTCTTCAGGGTGCTTGTTGTAGTGTTTCTCGATGTTTGACAGTGGCATGGCGTTGTGCTTTTGTGCAATTATGAGGGTAGATTGTTGATAATTGTCCTGCAAAATTACTCACATTATTTTAATCCGGCCGATTTGGGCGGCTTGTTTTTTGCGTGGCGCGGGCAGCAGGGCAAGATGTGGGGCGATTCTCTTATCCTCTTGCCGGACAGAAGAATCGCCCCTTGCATATCTTTGTGTAATTCCAAGTCCCGCGCCTATAGTCAAGTCCTGCGCCTAAAATATATATAATATAATGTATAGGCGGGGGATGTGTTTAGTCGGTTGGCTTGGTGCTGCGCGGGATTACTGGTGCTCGGCGCGCAGGAGGTCGTTGACAGTCTTTACGGGGTTGAACGTAGAGAGAGGCACCTCTACAAACACGGTGAGCCAGTCGCTCATGGCGCCATTCCAGAGGCCAGGGCGCTCGAGGGCCTTGAGGTCGCGGCCGTCCTTAGATTTCTCGGAGATAAAGCCGGTGGTCTTGTCGATATACTCGGGCAGGTTGAATGGCTGGCCCTTGTAGTCCTTGAGTGCGCAGACGAGGTCAACCGGGTTGAAGTGGGTGCCGTTTTGGAACATGCCGACGGCCTGGCTGTCGTTCATGTCAATCTGGCTGCTCTCGAGGATTTGGAGCGACACGGTGCCGTCCTGATTGTATGCGCGGAATGGGCCGCCGCCGGGTTCGCCCACGTTTTTAACCATGGCGCAGATTCGCATCGGGCGGTTGAGCTTGGCGCGCAGCTGCTGGGCGTCGGCTGTGAGGCCCTTGATGCAGAATTGCTTTTCGAGGAAGGTCTTGATCTCGGCGAGGGCTGCGGCGTCGGCGCCTGCGTCGATAGACTGGATTGCCTCAAACACTTGCTTTTGGAGCGAGACGAGCAGACCGGCGATGATCTTCTTGTAATCCACGGTGTCGCCCTTGAGTTTGTCGGGTACCACGTTGTCGATATTTTTGATGAACACCACGTCGGCGTCGATGGCCGAGAGGTTTTCAATCAGCGAGCCGTGGCCGCCCGGACGGAAGAGCATCTTGCCGTCGGCGGTACGGAAGATTTCATTGTCGGGAGTGACGGCCACAGTGTCGGTAGATGG
>JAZUHM010000113.1:0-4085 GCA_045641725.1 Bacteroidaceae bacterium
AGCGAAGCGATAACTTCCTTTTACTCCACTCTGGCTCCTTAAAAACAACTCTTTTGACTAACTTGGCGCTTTATTCCCAAATTATTTCGTAATTTTGAACCGTGAAACAGATATGCACAGGTTGTGAGCCTTATGTGCGCGTACATATATATTATATATAGCGGCGCTGCATGAGGCGGGGTGTATGCCTTAACTCCTCACCTCCTTACTTCCTTATCTCCTTAAAAACATGCCCACACTCTACGTATTGTTAGGCCCGACCGGGGTAGGCAAGACCGAATTGGCGCTCAAGATTGCCAAGCGGTTGCATTCTCCTATCATCAATGCGGACTCGCGCCAGATATACCGTCATATTCCTATTGGCACTGCCGCTCCCACACCAGAGCAGCTGGCGCAGGTGCGTCATTACTTTGTGGCTACGCATGAGCTAGATCAATACTACAGCGCAGCCGAATACGAGGCGCAGGTGATGCAACTCCTGCCTTCGCTCTTTGAACAGTCGCCCAATCTGCTGCTCACTGGCGGCAGCATGCTCTATATCGACGCTGTGTGCAATGGTATTGACAATATCCCTACCGTTGACGCCGAGACGCGAAGCCTGTTGCAGCAACGCCTGCAGACCGAGGGGCTCGAAGCTCTCTGTGCTGAACTCAGACTGCTTGACCCTGTGCATTATGCCAATGTGGATCTGCGGAATCATAAGCGTGTGGTCCATGCGCTTGAGATTTGTTATATGACGGGCCGGCCATACTCGTCGTTTCTTAGTCAGCAAGCCAAGGAGCGGCCTTTCCGCATCGTTAAGATCGGGCTTAATCGCCCGCGCCCCGAGCTATTTGACCGTATCAACAGTCGTGTGACACAGATGCTTGAGCAGGGACTGGAGGCTGAGGCTCGCAGCGTGTACCATCTGCGCCATCTTAATAGTCTTAATACCGTAGGTTTCAAAGAGATGTTTCAGTATTTTGACGGTGAATGGGACCTTGCTACCGCCGCTGACAAGATACGTCGCAATACTCGTGTCTATGCTAAGAAGCAGCTTACCTGGTATAAAAAAGATGCCGCCGTACACTGGTTCCACCCGGAGGCAGAGGCGGAGATATTTAAATTTATCGAGGAGTCGGGATTGTGAATTAAGAATTAAGAGGAGCGGCGACATTATTATATTTTGGGTTGTCGAGTGGTTTGGCGCGAGCGCCAGGTTTGTTTTTAACGCGAATTATCGTGAATGAGACGTAAATTAATCGTAAATTATTTGTTCATTGCTGCCTTCTGTAGTAATTCATAATTGCCTATGTATTGGTGCCGTCCGTTAACTCCTTGAGCGAAGCGATAACTCGGCTCAGTGGAAAAACACTGGGGGCGTTAAAAAGTAGCTATAGTCTTCTGTTATCAAAAAATGCTTTAGCGGAATAACGCTTCGGTCGATGTTTGGCGCAGTACTCGCCGACTACAAAAGACACCAATCAAACCATTGGTATCGTCCGTCCTAACCTCCTGATCTCCTTAAAACTCCCACAGAGCTCACAGAGGGGCACAGAGTCTCAGCACTATAACGATGCAAGATTTCGCCCACAGAGCAACTCGCAGTGCGAGTAGAGTACACAGAGCCTCCGACCAAAAGCCTCTGTGAGCTCTAACACCACAGGTGTTTCCTCTGCGTACTAAAATTCTCTGTGCCCTCTGTGAGCTCTGTGGGAAAAGTCCACCAACTCTTTAAAACAACTATCACCTGTTAATTTCTCTATAACTCCTTAAAAAACTCTCCCCCCACCCGTTTGTGTGGGGAGTGGGGGGAGGTTTGTATCGTTTTGTGTGGTTGGATTAGTATTCTCCGTCGATGCCGTAGCTTTCGGGGTCGTATTCATCTTCGTTGTAGCCCTCTGAGCCGTAGGCGTCGAAGTCGAGGTCGAGGTCGTTGGCTGCACCGGTCTTTGTGAGTGTGGAGAAATCGAGGTCGAAGTCGCTGGTTTGTTTTGGGGCTTCGCCCTTGGAGATGGTGCACTCGGCGTGGTCAAGGGTTTTGCCTGTAACGATCTCGGTGAGCTCGATATAGAAGATGCGGTCGTTGATAGGGTCGAATGTGAAGATGAGCTTTTGCTCCTCGTCCATCAAGAGCTCGCTCAACCTGGTGTCGGCCATGATGTAGATGTCTTCGTCTTGCGAGATGGTGCCCATGTCTTCGCGTACAATCTGGTGTTCTGTTTCCCATTCGTCGCTGCATGTGCAGAAACTGGTCATCTGGTCGTCGCCGTAGTTGCACGATTCGAGTATGGCCTTGTTGAGGTCCAGAAAAGTTTGGTCGGGCTCGATTGCAATCTCGCGGAAGAATTCAGGTGTCTCGTCGCAAATGATAGAAAACTTGTAGAGCATAGTTGTGGGGTGTTTAGACTAATATACGATGCCTCGCTTTGAGGTTTTGATAAAGTCGAGAATGTATTCGATGTCGGGGTTGTTGGGGAACTGCTCGCGCACCTGAGCTATGCGTTCGTCCATGGTGAAGGTGCGGTTGTAGAGGAGGCGGTATGTCTCGTGGATGTCTTCGATCTGCTGTGGTGTGAACTTGCGGCGGCGCAGGCCGATGAGGTTGAGGCCGCAGTATGTTGCAGGCTCGCGGGCCACGGTAGAGAATGGCGGGATGTCCTGGCTGGTGCGGGTGCCGCCGCCAAGCATTGAGTAGCTGCCCACGCGGCAGAACTGATGGATGAGGACGCTGGCACTGATAACGGCATAGTCATCTACGATTACCTCGCCGGCGATCTTGGTGCTATTGCCGATGATGCAGCCGTTGCCTACGATAGCGTCGTGAGCCACATGTACGCCCTCCATGAGGAGATTGCCACTGCCGACTACTGTCTTGTTTTTGGCTGCGGTGCCGCGGTTGATGGTCACGTTTTCGCGTATCTTATTGTTGTCGCCGATTTCGGCAGTTGTTTCCTCGCCTTGGAATTTAAGGTCTTGAGGCACGGCGCTGATGACTGCGCCAGGGAAGATCACGTTGTTGTTGCCGATGCGTGCGCCGTAGAGGATTGTCACGCTGTTCATCAACGTGTTGTTGTCGCCTATTACCACGTTTTTGTCAATGTAGCAGAATGGGCCGATTTCGCAGTTGTCGCCAATCTTTGCTTCGGGGTGGATGTAGGCTAAAGGACTGATGTTGTTCATTATTTTATTATTATATTAGGCTGCACTGAGTTTGAGGCTCGTTGTGGTGTGCAGGCTTTATGTGATATTTTGTTGTTGGAGGCCTTTGTGGGTTATTTGTTTTTGATGATCTGTGCGGTGAATGTGCATTCGCTCACAATCTTTTCGCCCACAAAGATAAAGCCCTTCATTGAGGAGATGCCGTGGCGCACTGGTGCGAGCAGCTCTACCTTAAACACGAGGGTGTCGCCTGGCACTACCTTCTGGCGGAATTTTACGTCGTCGATGCGCATGAAGTAGGTGCTCCATTTCTCTGGTTCTTCGAGGCTGCTGAGTACGAGCAGGCCGCCGGCCTGGGCCATGGCTTCGATTTGCAGCACGCCTGGCATTACGGGTTCCTGTGGGAAGTGGCCCTGGAAGAATGGCTCGTTGCTGGTTACGTTTTTGATGCCGACAATATGGTTGTCGCCCATCTCGATGATTTTATCTACGAGCTGCATTGGGTAGCGGTGTGGGAGGAGTTCGCGGATGCGGTTTACATCCATGAGTGGAGCCTCGTTGCAGTCGTAGTGTGGTGCCTGTACGTCGTGGGCGCGGATTTCGCGGCGCATCTGGCGTGCAAACTTATTGTTGATGGTGTGGCCTGGGCGTGTGGCGATGATGCGGCCCTTGAGTGGGCGGCCGATGAGTGCCATGTCGCCGATGATGTCGAGCAGCTTGTGGCGTGCGGGCTCGTTTTGCCATACCAGAGGTTTTGTGTTGAGGAAGCCGAGCTTGGTGGCGTCAACCTGCTTGTTGAGGCCCACGCGGCTGGCGAGTGTGTCGAGGCGCTCCTGCGAGATTTGGTTTTCGTAGATTACGATGGCGTTGTCGAGGTCGCCTCCCTTGATAAGGCCGGCGTGGATGAGTGGCTCAACCTCGCGAACGAATACAAAGGTGCGGGC
>JAZUHM010000114.1:0-2758 GCA_045641725.1 Bacteroidaceae bacterium
CTGCTGCGCGGCGAGCAAACCCAATCACTTGGTTCTGTGGCCTTTAACATAGCCGAAAAGATGCCAAGCGGATGCGCAGTCATTGCACATCGCGGCTGGTGGACCCGCGGCGCCGGCACAGCCCAGAACTCGCGCGCCTCGCTCAGAAACGCCATCGAGCTCGACTGCTATGGTTCCGAGACCGACGTGTGGGTTACCACCGACGGCCACATTATGGTCAATCACGACTCAAGCCTGGGCGGCGTAACCATTCAGAGCAATCCCTACAGCAGAGTAAAAGACCTCAAGCTCACCAACGGCGAACTGATTCCCGAGCTCTCCGACTTCTTCGACCTGATGAAGGAGTATCCAGAGTCTAAGACCAAGCTAATAATCGAGATAAAATTCAATGCCAACACCAACGTGACAGACGTGGCCAACAAAGTGGTGGCCGCAGTCAAGGCCCACCAGATGCAAGACAGGGTAGAATATATTTCCTACAGCCTCGACGCCTGCAAGCAGCTGGCCAAGGCCGACCCCGACGCCTGGGTGGGATATCTCGGCACAGAGCCCCTGCCTACCATCAACGAACTTTACTCCAGCCATGTGATGGGCCTCGACTATCAGACCTCACAATACACCAATAATCCCACCTTCATACCCGATGCTGCCGCGCTGGGCATGACAACCAATGTCTATACCATCGACTCTCAGGCCGGCATAATCAACGTCACGAACATGGGCATCAATTTCGTGACCACCAATTATCCCGATATCGCCAAAAAGATCTATCGCCTCTACGAATACAACCTGCCCGAGCCGCTCAGTCCCGACGAAAAGGCCCGCCAGGAATTGCAGAGCACAATCAGCAAAATACAAAGTGACACCACCAACTACAACAGCGCGCAATACATCCCCCAGAGCGTGGTCCCTTTTCAGGAAGCCCTCAGCGCCGCACTGCAGGCCGTTGAGGCAGAGCAGCTGAGTGCCGAGGGATACCAAGACCTGCAGCAAAATCTGGAGGAAGCCTACCGCAATATCTCTATCTACCCAGTGGCCGACGCATTTGACGCCGTCTTTGACATCAACAGCGCCACCGACCGCTCGCCACTGGCCAACAGCATTGATATCATCGGCAATCTGGAGACCTATTACTCACCCGCCTTCAATGGCAGTGTAGCCACATTCAGCACCACCTGGGCCGCCACGCCGCAGAGTTTTTGTAAAATTCTCTACAACGACGCCAAGACCGACGGCAAGCTCAAGCAGGCACTGATGGAAGGCCACGCGCTGGAGTCAATAGTGAAAATCACTCAGCCCGCAGGTCAGGCCGACGCCTACTGGTTCTCCGCCTACAGCAAAGGAGCCGCCGGCCTGATGGTATGCAGCCCCGCCAACAGCCTCAATGGCCACAGCGAGCTGGCATATCAGCTCAACGTATCCCAAGGCGGCACAAATTCGGCGCCTATCATGGTGCCGTCGGGCGTAGAAGCGCAGATTGACACCTTCTACCATGTGGTGGCGGTGTGGGATCAGGCTGCCGCCAAGGCCCGCATCTACATCAACGGCCAATTGACCAACGAGACCGCCGCCCCCGGCGAGATGCATTTCAACATCGTCGCCACTCAGCACTGGCTCTGCCTGGGCGGCACTCCCAGCAGCGCATCGGTGGCCAGCCAGGGCGGCACATTCGACATCGCCACAGCCCGCATCTACGACCGCAGCCTCAGCCACTATCAGGTAGATTATCTCTGGCAACAGGCACAGGGCGCCATCTCTCAGGCCAACGCCGACCCCACTGCCACACACAGCGCCACCGCAGCGCCAGCCGACGCCCTGCCCACAGCCATTTGGGGCGCCGACGGCCAACGCCGCACCGCCCCATCACAAGGCCTCAATATCATCCGCCAAGCCGACGGCAGTGTCCAGAAAATACTTTATAAATAAACAAGACTGGTCTAAGATTTTGTAATTCAAACTTTTTGAGTAACTTTGCACCCGCTAATAGAAAACAATAAAACAATAACGATATGAATTTTGTAGAAGAACTTAAATGGAGAGGCATGATTCACCAGATGATGCCCGGTACAGAAGAACAGCTCACCAAGGAAATGACAACAGCCTATGTGGGCATCGACCCAACAGCCGACAGTCTGCACATCGGCCACCTCTGCGGCGTGATGATGCTGCGCCATTTCCAGCGCTGCGGCCACAAGCCAATGGCCCTCGTGGGCGGCGCAACCGGCATGATTGGCGACCCCTCAGGCAAAAGCCAGGAGCGCAACCTGCTGAGCGAAGAAACCCTGCGCCACAACGTGGAGTGCATCAAGGGACAGTTGGCCCGCTTCCTCGATTTTGAGAGCGACGCACCCAACAAGGCCGAACTTGTCAACAACTACGACTGGATGAAGAACTATACCTTCCTCGACTTTGCTCGCGAGGTGGGCAAGCATATCACCGTAAACTATATGATGGCCAAGGACTCCGTACAGCGCCGCCTCAACGGCGAAGCAAGCGACGGCCTCAGCTTCACCGAGTTTACCTACCAGCTCCTCCAGGGCTACGACTTCCTCTACCTCTACGAGCACAAGGGCTGCCGCCTCCAGCTTGGCGGTGCCGACCAGTGGGGCAACATCACCACAGGCTCTGAGCTCATTCGCCGCACCACTGGCGGCGAGGCCTATGCCCTGACATGCCCACTCATCACCAAGTCTGACGGCAAGAAGTTTGGCAAGACCGAGAGCGGCAATGTTTGGCTCGACGCCAACCGCACCACTCC
>JAZUHM010000115.1:0-2539 GCA_045641725.1 Bacteroidaceae bacterium
GTTGTCATGCTCCTCGATGATGGTACCCTCGTGGATTGAGCCAACGGTGAATACTGTCTCGAATACATCCCATGGGTTCTCTTCGGTCTGCTTGTGGCCGAGGCTGAGGCGGCGGCTTTCGGTATCGATTTCGATAACTACTACGTCGATGTCAGCGCCAATCTGAGTAATTTCTGATGGGTGCTTAACCTTCTTGGTCCAAGAGAGGTCAGAGATGTGGATGAGGCCGTCAACGCCTTCTTCGAGCTCTACGTATACGCCGAAGTTGGTGAAGTTGCGTACCTTAGCTGTGTGCTTGCTGCCTACAGGGTAGTTGGTCTCGATGTTCTTCCATGGGTCTTCGCGGAGCTGCTTGATGCCGAGAGACATCTTGCGCTCTGTGCGGTCGAGTGTGAGCACTACTGCTTCGATCTCGTCGCCTACCTTGCAGAATTCCTGTGGTGAACGGAGGTGGAGGCTCCAGCTCATCTCGCTAACGTGGATGAGGCCTTCTACGCCTGGTGCTACTTCTACGAATGCGCCGTAGTCGGTGATGACTACTACCTTGCCCTTGATCTTGTCGCCTGGCTGGATGTTTGGATCAAGTGCATCCCATGGGTGTGGGGTGAGCTGCTTGAGGCCGAGGGCGATGCGCTGCTTCTCCTGGTCGAATTCGAGGATTACAACGTTGATCTTCTGGTCGAGTTCTACGATGTCCTTTGGATCGTTTACGCGGCCCCAAGAGAGGTCGGTGATGTGGATGAGACCGTCAACGCCGCCGAGGTCGATGAATACGCCGTAAGAGGTGATGTTCTTAACTGTACCTTCGAGTACCTGGCCCTTTTCGAGCTTAGAGATGATTTCTTTCTTCTGCTGCTCGAGTTCTGCCTCAACGAGTGCCTTGTGGCTTACTACTACGTTCTTGTACTCGTGGTTGATTTTGATTACGAGGAATTCCATTGTCTTGTCAACGAATACGTCGTAATCGCGGATCTGCTTAACGTCGATCTGGCTGCCTGGGAGGAATGCCTCGATGCCGAATACGTCAACGATCATACCGCCCTTAGTGCGTGCCTTAACGTAGCCCTTAACGATTTCCTTCTCTTCGAAGGCCTTGTTAACGCGATCCCAGCCTTGCTTTGCACGTGCTTTCTTGTGGGAGAGGAGGAGCTGACCCTTCTTGTCTTCTTCCTTCTCGATGTAAACCTCTACCTTGTCGCCTGGCTTGAGGTCTGGATTGTAGCGGAACTCATTTGCTGAGATTACGCCGTCTGATTTATAGCCTATGTCAACGAGCACTTCGCGCTTGTTGATCGAGATTACGGTACCTTCAACCACCTCGTGGTTGTTGACCTGTGAGAGGGTCTTGCCGTAGGCTGCTTCAATCTCTTGCTTTTCTGCTTCTGCCACGCTAGCACCTGCTTCGTATGATTCCCAGTTGAAATCATCGAGTGGCATTACACTTTTTAAATTGTTCATTAATAAAAAATTAGTTGTTAAAAAATTAGATAAATTAGACTTTATGTTGTGTGATTGTGCAAATCGGGCGCAAAGTTACGCAATTTATTTGAATTAAAGGCAAAAAGTGTGGGTTTTTTATTGCTTTCATACATTATTTATATATATGCGGGCGTGAAGGGGTGGGCATTGTGGCGGGTGGCAATGTGGAATTTTGATTGCGCATGGAAAAATTCTGATTGCGCACTGAAAAATGCTAAGTGCGCGCTTATTTTGGTTCACAGCGCTGTGAACGAACGTTCATAGCGCTGTGAACAATCGTTCACACCGCTGTGAACAACTGTTCACAGCGCTGTGAACGGAATTTATCTCGAAGTGCGTGATTTTTTGTGCGCATAATGATTTTGCGAGTGCGCACTTAATGTTTTGATGGTCAGGTGTTTGCGGGTTGTGTAAAGAGGGTGGTCTGGATGTCCTGCTGTATGCGCTTGAAGAGGCTGCATTTCTCGTAGTCGGTTTGCTTTTTGAGCATTTGCAGCGGGGCGGCTGACGAGTGGAGGTAGCCGGCGAGTTCGTTTTGCTTTTGCTCGCTGTGGACGGCGAGCTCGTGGATTTCTCTCTCGCGGCGCCGGCGCAGGATGGTACACACGTGCTCTACGAGTGGTGCGGCTACGGTTTCAAACAGGTCGTGGCCGCGCATGTAGAGATAGGTGGTGTCGGGCGTGAGGCCGAGCTGCAACAGTCTGTGGGTGAGGGCGTTGCGGTTGTCTGTGGTGTCGGGAAACTGGCTCTCGAGCTGCTTGACCTGATGGCTGACTTTGGCTTCGAGCAGTTGCAGCGCGGGGGCGGTGTCGTGGAGGTTGACGTCCTTGAGCGACACGATGTGGGCAAAGTCGGTGAGCGAAAACTGGCGGTAGTGGCCGTTGCGGTAGGCCCACACGCTCCACACAAACAGGGGCCAGATGGTGCGGGAGTAGGTTGCCATGAAGCTTTTGAAGTCAAACACGGTGTGGTCGTCGTTGAGCGTGGCCATCACGCACACGTTGTGGAGCGAGGGCGCATAGCACTGAAAATTCTCGATGGCGTAGGCGTAGGTGTGGAG
>JAZUHM010000116.1:0-2870 GCA_045641725.1 Bacteroidaceae bacterium
CTTCCTTCGGCGGCCGGGATGCGCGTTGGAATCGTAGTATGCGAATGGAACTCGCAGATCACTAAGCCCCTGCTCGACGGAGCAGTAAATACACTCAAGCAATACGGTGTTCGCCCCGAACATATCGTGGTAAGATATGTGCCGGGCAGTTTTGAACTCATCTATGGCGCCAACAAAATGGTAAAGAGCGGCTTGGTTGACGGAGTGATAGCCATCGGATGCATCGTAAGAGGCGATACACCCCACTTTGATTTCATCGCGCAGGGTTGCACCAACGGTTTGGCGCAGCTCAATGCCGACGGCGACATACCTGTGATATTCGGCGTGCTGACCACCAACAATTTTGAGCAGGCCGAGGAGCGCGCAGGCGGACGTCTGGGCAACAAGGGCGAAGAATATGCAATCACAGCCATACGCATGATTGACTACGCCCGCAGCTACGAGAGATAACAAGGTGCCCCCGCACCCTCAGATATTGGCAATAATAATTTTTACAAACCTAATTTATAATGAAAAAGATTTTCTTATCAATCCTTGCTCTCGCCGCATTTGCCTATGCAAGCGCAGCAGACAAAGTAGAGACTCTTACCTCTCCTAACGGGAAGATAAAGGTAGAAGTAAGCGTAGGAAGTGAATTGAAATTCTCAGTCTATGACGGCGCAAACACCCTGATGAAGGACTCGCGCATCGGACTGACAGTACAAAACGGACCAAAGGTGGGCACAGCCGCACTCAAGAAGCGCACCAATGCTACCATCAACGAGCAGATCCCATCGCCATTCTATCGCGAGCTTAGCGTGCAGAACAATTGCAACGAAATGTCGCTCGCAATGGCCGACGGTTTCACCGTGACCTTCCGTGCATACGACAATGGCGTGGCCTATCGTTTCGCTTCCGCTCGCAAGGGTGAGATGATCGTAGAAAACGAACTTGCCGAGTTCAATTTCCCCGAGGATTACATGGCTTGGATTCCTTACACCAACCAGCAGTACAACCGTTGGGGCACTTCGTTTGAGAATGTCTATAACAACATCAAGCTCTCTGAGGCAGAGGCCGACCGTCTCGCATTTACTCCACTCGCAGTGGACTGCAAGACAGCCAAGGTCACATTCCACGAGTCAGACCTCGAGTCTTACCCTGGCATGTTCCTCAAGGCCAGCGCTGGCAAGCTCACCGGTGAGTGGTCGCCCTATCCAAAGGCCCACAAGTTTGTAGATGGCCGCAAGAAGCAGGTCAACACCGAGTTTGAGAGCTACATCGCTAAGGTTCAGGGCACACGCACCTTCCCTTGGCGCGTGATGGCTATCACCCACAAGGACACCGAGATGGCTGAGAACAACCTCGTTTACGCCCTTGGCTCACCAAATCGCATTGGCGACACCAAGTGGATCAAGCCAGGCAAGCTTACTTGGGATTGGTGGAACGCCCTCACCCTCACAGGCGTAGATTTTAACCCAGGCATCAACACCGAGACCTATAAGTACTACATTGATTTTGCTGCAAAGCACGGCGTAGAATATATCGCCCTCGACGAAGGCTGGTATTACCCACGCAAGGACGAAAAGAACGACAGCGAAGTTGTTGACATCCTCAATACCGTTAAGGAAATCGACCTCCCAGAACTTATTAAGTATGGTAAGGAAAATAAGGTGGGCATTATCCTTTGGCTCGGCTTCAATGTGCTCGACGAGCAGCTTGAGGCAGCCTGCCAGAAGTATAGCAAGATGGGCATCAAGGGCTTCAAGGTTGATTTCCTCGACCGCAATGACCAGACCGCTGTAGAACAGGTTTATCGCGTGGCTTCTACCTGCGCCAAGTACAACCTCTTCCTCGACCTCCACGGCATGTATTGCCCAACAGGCTATAACCGCACATTCCCTAACATCCTTAATGTAGAAGGCGTTTGGGGTCTCGAGCAGGCTAAGTGGGGTTCTAACAAGGATGATTTCCCAACCTATTGCGCCACATTCCCATATCTGCGCATGATGCCGGGTTATGTAGATTATACCCCAGGTGGTTTCCGCAACTGCACCAAGAACCACTTCGTAGGCGACTACTACTATCCACAGACTCAGGGCACACGCTGCCACCAGATGGCTATGTATGTGGTATTCGACTCTCCACTGACCATGATGGCCGACTCTCCTACAGCATACGAGAAGGAAGATGATTGCGCAAGCTTCATCGCTTCTATCCCTAACCAGTATGAGAAGACCAAGGTGCTCTCTGGCGAGATTGGCAAGTACATCGTTACTGCCCGCAAGATTGCAGGCAAGCACTGGTGGATTGCAGGTATCAACAACTGGGATGCCCGTGACGTAGAAATCGACATCTCTGAGCTCTTTGAGCCAGGCGACCGCGATACTTACTTCGTGACAACCATCTATCAGGATGGCAAGATGGCAGACCGCGTTGCTACTGACTATCAGGTGATTGAGGGCAAGCGCGTTGACAAGACCACCAAGCTCAAGATCCACATGGCCAAGGGCGGCGGCTTCGTAATCAAGCTCCATCGCATCGTGACATAGTCTATGTCGCAAGACTAAATACAAATTCCCGCAAAGACGCTAAGCCTTTGCGGGAATTTTAATTTGCAGGATTAATAATCTGCCTAATGAAATTTTTGGGTAGTATAATAATTTGGGGTTAGGGCAGATTATTGCGGTAGATGCCAGGCGTTTGTCGTGAGGCCTTTTACAGGGCTTTTAGTTCTGGTCTGGTTCTGTGTAATTGCGGGCGTTGTTGAGGATTTCAACAGCGCGGTCGTAGTCGTCTTCAAGCACAAAGATATCGACGCCGCTGAACAGTGAGACCATTCCGAAGAAGTTGGTCATGTTTTCGTTGCCCACAATGCAGTTGATTCCTTCATT
>JAZUHM010000117.1:0-12777 GCA_045641725.1 Bacteroidaceae bacterium
GACCGCTTGGCCTCCGACTTAGATCGCTGAGAACTGTGACTGGCAGATTCTCACCGAAGATTTCCACAGTGTCGCCTTCGTGGCAGTCGATATCGGTGACATCAATCATGCAGACATCCATACAGATATTGCCAACGTAAGGAGCCTTCTGGCCATTGACGAGGCAATAACCTTTGCCACGTCCGAGATGGCGATTCAGTCCGTCTGCATATCCTATAGGAATAGCTGCGATGCGGCTTGGTCGTGTGAGCTTGCCCCAACGGCTGTAGCCGACTGTGTCGGTGGCGGGCACGTCGCGAATCTGCAAGATGGTGGTCTTGAGAGTAGATATGGTGTTGATGGTGCTGTTGTCAAATGGATTGATTCCATATAGACCAATGCCAAGGCGCACCATGTCGAGATGGTATTGTGGGAAGCGCTCAATGCCTGCAGAGTTGCAGATGTGGCGGAGTATGCGATGGGAGAATGCTTGCTGAATGCGAAGGCTGGCTTTGTCGAATATCGCAAATTGCTGGTGGGTAAACTCGTCAAAGTTATCACCGTCACTGCCCACAAAATGTGAGAAAATGGAGCAGGGCTTAAGGGCATTCTGTTGCTGCAGAATAGTGATGAGTGGTTCAATGTCATTGACAGGGTCAAAGCCCAGGCGGTGCATGCCGGTGTCGAGTTTGATATGTATGGGGAAATTGGTAATGCCTTCCTTGTTGGCAGCATGGATCAGGGCATTTAGAAGGTTGAAATTATAGACTTCAGGCTCAAGGTGGTATTGGAATAGGTCATGGAATGCTGTCATCTCCGGGTTCATAATCATGATATGACCATTGATGCCACCCTGGCGCAGAGCTACGCCTTCATCGGCTACTGCCACAGCCAGATAATCGACTTTGTGATCTTGCAGAGTCTTGCTGACCTCAATGCTGCCAGCGCCATAAGCGGAGGCTTTGACCATGCACACAATCTTTTCGTGAGGTTGCATGAGCGAGCGATAGTGGTTGAGGTTGTCAACGATGGCATTGAGGTTGACTTCGAGAATAGTCTCGTGCACTCTCTTTTCGAGTAGCGAGGTGATGCGGTCAAAGCGGAATGAGCGAGCCCCTTTGATTAAGACGGTCGCATTGCTGAGCGATTGCAGTTCTTGGCTCGCGATGAGCTGTGCGGTGTCAATATAACTGTGGCATGGTATGGTAAACAGTGATGCATAGCGGCTTGTGTCGGGGCCTACGCAGATAAGAAGGTTGACATTTTGCTGTGCAATGAGTTCTGCCACTTTTGTGTAGAGGGTTTGCTTGTTTTCGCCGCTTTGCAGGATGTCGCTCAATATCAATATGCGTTCTTGGGCGGACTGGTATAGGCGTCTGCCCATAAAATCAAGTGCAATGGCCAATGAGTTGATGTCGGAATTATAGGAGTCGTTTATAAGCGTTAGATCGCGCTGACCTTCTTTTACTTCAAGGCGCATGGCAACAGGTTCAAGCTTTTCCATGCCAGCGGCAATGTCTAATGGATCATGGCCCATTGCGATGGCAGTGGTTAGGCATGTGATGCTATTTTCGAGCGATGCAGAATCAATAAATGGAATAGAAAAAGTGAAACTATGGTTGTTCTTTAATGTGCATGATATCGATGACACGAACGTGTCGTGACATACATTATTTATATATAGGTAGGCTTCTGGTTGATTGAATGACCAACTGAAAAGTCTGGAAGATTCGATGCCAAGTTCTGAGATGGCTTCTGTAATAACCTGGCTGTCTGCAGGGTAGATTATCTTTGTTGCGCTTGATGCAAGTTTAAGTTTCTCGATGGCTTTTTGCTTGATATCGGCAAAATTCTCCTGATGTGCTTCGCCAATATTAGTGAGCACTACGATGTCGGGTTGTATGATGTCTTGCAGTCGCTGCATTTCATTGGGTTGGGAAATGCCTGCTTCTATGATTGCAAGACGAGTGTCGTCTTGGATAAGAGTAAGCGAAAGCGGTACTCCAATCTGTGAATTGTAGCTTTTTGGTGAACGGATGGTTTTTTGGTTGTTGCCGATGAGCTGGTATAGCCATTCCTTGACGATAGTTTTGCCATTTGAGCCTGTGATGCCAATTGTCGTAAGTTGTTTGTTTGACATGCGGTGGTGGCGGGCAACTTCCTGCAAGGTGGCAAGAGGATTTTCGGTGGTGAGGAAAATTGCGTCAGATAATTCGGGAGAAATAATTCCGTCTTCATCGCAAACAAATGCTCTTACACCTGCGTCGTACAGTTCCTGAATATATGCACATCCGTTGCCGTGATTTGTCTTTAGGGCAAAAAACAATGTGCTCTCTGGTGTGACGAGCGAACGGCTGTCTGTTAGCAGAGTGTCAATTATAATATTGCTCTTAGTATTGCCAACCGGTGTGCATTGGCATATCTGTATTATTTCTTGTATTGAATATTTCATGTTGTTTGTGGGTGGGTTTAGAACATTTCGGGGAATTTGGAGCGTATGTTGTTGATGCGGGAGTCAATGGCCAGATAGAAATCGGTGTTGTCTGTCTGTGGCTTGTGAGCTTGCGCCTTGAGAATAGGAGTCCATTCTTTAAAAAAGTCTTGGAGCCTTTGGCATATATAGTTGTCGCGGAATTTTTGCCAGATATATTCTTCACAAATTTCCGAGGGGTGAACCATGTCGGGAGCGTAGAAACGATAGTCGCGGAGTTCATCGTTCAGAATCTCATAAGCTGGGAAATAGTGCACGTTGCTATTGTGCTGACATGCTTCTATTGACAATAGCAGGCGTGCTTTGCTTAATTGACTTTGATGGAGTCCATATTTAATATAGCGATATGGGCTGACAGTAGCGATAATTTTTATATCTGGGCGAATTGTCTGTAATCTTTGGTTTGTGTGATCGAAAAGTTCGGTAATTTCGTCAATGTTAGTGATGTTCTCGCAGAAAAGTGCTCCAGGCATTTTGTGGCAATTTGCAATCGCAATGCCAGAATCCTTGAGGCTGTAGTAATGGTCTGTGCCAAATGTCAGGATGAGTATGTCGAGATTGCGGATTGATTCTGCCATGCTTTGCAAAATTGCAGAGAAATTGGCTGCGCATTCCTCAGCAGAATTACCCTGGACAAGCGAAGCTGCCATCCAAGAATACCATTTTCCGTCAATGCCTTGAAAAATGTCTTTAGACGCTATGTCAGATGCCTTGGTTTTACTCTCGGCAATGTCTATGCAGATATTGAGCAGGGTAAATATGCTTTTGGGGTTGTATATGGTGCCAGTTGGATTCAGCATGGCATGCATGCGATAGTCTATCAGCCTCTTGCCTACAACATTGGCAAAGCATGAGCCAAGTATCAGGATATTATGCTGTGGCTCAATATGAAATGTCTTTCCAAAATCTGTGACGGGTGTACTAAAATTCATCTTTTTACAAATGTTTAATTGTGGAATTAGTACCAGTCAATGTTTGTGCTGTATGAAGAGCGCTTCTCCCATTTCAGCACGTCAGCCAGTGTTGACATCTTTGCTCTGAAGGTGAAGTTGAAAGAGGTATATGGCATGAGCACCATAGAGCATGACATGCTGAAGCAATGGAGGTCGCGCATCACAGTGGCAGTAGTTGTAGATAGTTTCTTGAAATTAAAGTCGTAGCCAGAAGCATAGTTGATATTCCAACCATCTGAAACTCTGATATTACCAGAGAAATTCATGGTGTGTGTGATTTTGTATGGATATCGCATGTGCTTAGGGCGAATGCGTGCTTGGGTGTTTTCTCTCATGTTGATGCCATAGGATATTGTTAAAGTCCATGGAATCTGGAATTTCAGGTATCCGTATTCGTCAACTTCGCCTTGACCAGAAGACGTTCTGGGCTTATATTGCATGTTGTCCGATAGCTCTGGATCAAGGTTGCTGTCTTCATAATCTTCGTCTTCGTCTTCGCTCAGCTCACTGTCATCATCATTCTTTGCGCTTTTCTTCTTTTTTGAGAAAGTCTTATTGGAGAATGTATAAGAGAAATTTTGCGACATGCCCTGGAATCTACCGAATCTGCCATAGCTCCATTCTGTGCGATCGCCAACATATACATTGCCATCTTTGTCAAATTGGTATGCATAAGTGGCCCATGTGGCTGCCATGCTGAATGTGTAGCTCTTGGATAGCTTGAGGCGTAGACGTGTGGTGAGGTCGCTCCACTTGCGTGTCTTTGCTGCCATATTATATGAGAGCGAGCCCGACAGTTCATCAATCAGCGAGATCTTTTTCTCGCCGGTAGAGTCTCGGTCGCTTCGGATTTTCATCTCCAGATTGTTGTTGAGTGTCATAGAGATGCTTCCAGTCTTGCCTCTGCCAGGAACACCGTAAAGGCTGTTGGCAAATGGTGAGTATGTCACGGTTGAGACATTGCCGTTGGCATCTGTTCTGACATACGAGTCATAATATCCATAGGATGAAGCGCCAAAGTCTGGTGCATAACTGAACGACATGCTAGGCTTGAGCACGTGGCGCACAGCAATTATTTTGTTTCCAAAAATCTTGGGCGAAGGCTTGTAATAACCATAGAGGGTTGTGTTGGCGCTTACTGATGCATTCCAGTTATATACATTATAAAATCCATAGCAAGTGTCGTTTATTACTCGCATGGTGGTGTTGTCCCAACTCTGCATTATCTTGTTTGTGTACATTCTGTCTTTAAACGAGAAGTTTGGGGTGACGTTGATGTATTTGAGCAGAGAGAATGTGGCGCTTATGGGTATATTGTGCTGGATGCCATTGCGCCATTCCTTGATAAGGTCGGAGTGGAGCAGGTGGTCTTCTTTTGTGGTTATGCTGTTTGAGATGTTGCCAGTGTATGACATCGAGATTTTTTCATACCACTTTTGTTCTCCTTTGAGCTTTTTCTTTTTGAATGGGTAGAATCGTGATATAGTGACATTGAGGTCTGGCAATGTCATTGAAATGGTCGAATCTCGCATGTTCTGGCTTAAATTGGCAGAGCTCGCAATTGTCATGCCGATGCTTGGGAATGTGCGTGAATATGACACGGAGCTTGTGCGGGTGCTCTGTGAATATGTCAGCGGGTTGTATAGCGAATTTAGGTTTTTGCGCTCAAATGATTGTGAGGCAAAATTGACACTTGCTGAAAATGAAGAGTTGACGGACGCCTTGGGATCTTGGCGATGTGTCCACTGCAGTTTCAAACTCTTGGTCACGGCGTAATCTGGCATATTTTTCTCGCCCTCAACGGTGTTCAAATAATTCACATAGAAATTGCCCGAGTACTTATAGCGTTTTTTATAAGTGGACGAGGCATTGAGACCCCATGAGCCTTTGGTATATATTTCACCTAAAACAGTAAGGTCTATTCTGTCGTTGATGGCAAAGTAATATCCGCCATCTTTTAAGTAAAATCCGCGTTCGGTTTCACTACCAAAACTGGGCATCATAAAACCGCTTGAGTATTTATTGCTGATAGGGAAGAATGCAAAAGGAATTGCAAGTGGTAGAGGCACACCTTCGACTACCAGATAAGCAGGGCCGGAAATTGCCTCTTTGCCAGGATAGACTTTTGCGCGGGAGAGGGCAATATGAAAATGTGGAGGGTCTGCGTCGCAAGTGGTGTATGTGCCGTGCATCAGGTTGATAACGCCATCACCAGTACGCTTGGAGCTCTCGCTTTGCATAAAGCCGTCGCCTTGCTCAGTAGATACGTTTTGTATAAATCCTTTCTTTGTCTTGAAGTTATAAGACATTTTTTCACTCTCATATACGTCCTGCTTTTGAGTGAACACAGGCTTGCCGTTTTTCTCTCCGAGTGAATCTACAGAATACACGGCATGCACGAGGCTTGAGTCCATGTTCATAGTGATAATGTCGGCCTCAAGACTCATATCCTGATACTGCACGTTGCTGCTGCCAAACAATGATATATTGCGGCTGTCGGCATTGTATGTCATAGAGTCCCGCGAGGAGTACTTCACCGGCTGGTCAAGGCCGTCTTTCTTTTTCTTGATGGAGTCTGTTGCAAGTGTGTCTGTAGAGAGAGAATCAATCTTGTTGAGATATATAGAGTCGTGGGTGACTGCAAAAATGTCAGTGGTGTCAGCAGATTGTTGTGGGGTGGGGGAATTTGGTTGGGACGCGGCGTCTGATTTTGCTTCGGTGCTATCTTGCGAGACTGTCGTTTCCTTTGTGAGTTGCTGTGCGGGGGATGCACCAATAGCTATCGCCGCTGTGACAACGGTAATGATTAAAAATAATATGGAAAACGCCTTTTTCAAGTATCAAGTCTCTAATTCGCATGCGAAGTTAGTGAAAAATGCTGTAATATCTGCATGTTTGTGCTTTTATTTGTGTATGCGCAATATTGTTTTTCATCTTTTAGCATACATTAGCATGTATGGGTGGCATTTTTGAGGTCTATTTATACAGAAATACCGGATGCCATTGCTGAATTGGCATCCGGTATGAAATACGGTAGCGTTGATATAGTCTTATTTTAAAATATCGGTAAAAAATATGATTGCGGCCCATCGTTTTTCTACGCCAGGAGCAGACCCGATTCTTGAGTTGTTGGCATTGCGAATTGTGCCGTCACTATCGACTTTACCGATGCGGGAATTGTTTCCGTCTCTCACTGTACCGTCCGAGTCAACACGTCCAATTCTTGAATTGTTTTTGTCTCTGATAGTGCCGTCAGATTCAATTTTGCCGACTCTGCTATTGTTGGCGTTGCGCACTGTGCCGTCCGACTCAATCTTGCCAATGCGACTGTTGTTGGCGTCGCGAATTGTTCCGTCGCGCTCTATTTTGCCCATATATGAGTTTTGCGCATTTCTATATACTTGAGCCTCTGTGGGTAGCGTGGCGAGTGCCACAAACATCGAGATAATGCAAATAAGTCTTGCAACTAATGAATTGTGAGTCTTTTTCATTTTTGTATTTTTTATGTGGGTTATACTATTCAAGTGCTTGCTGTTCTTTAACTTAGGTATATAAGGACTTGCGAACATTGCGTCCTGACCCGAGAGACCGGCCTCGTTTTCGCCAGGAATATCTCCTTGCTGTTATTCCAAATCAAAGAAGTTGGATGGCGTGATTCTGCTCAAAGCGGTGATTTTTGTGGTAGAATTTTCGCAAAGTGCACTGCATGCTGACTCTAAAGCGGCTTGTGGAGTGTTGTTTTTCTCACTTAGATGGCAGAGCCAGATGTTTTTAAGGTGGTGCTGGTGTTGTTTAATGACTTCTGCGGCTTGGTCGTTTGAGAGGTGTCCGTGTCCGTTCCGAATTCTGTTTTGCAGAAATATAGGGTAGGGGCCACTGCTCAGCATGATGGGATCATAGTTTGACTCCAGTACTATGTGCTCTGCCTGTGCTACATATTTGTCTATGGTGTCAGTCCAATTGCCGCAGTCTGTCACGATGCAAAAGGTTGTGGCTCCGTGCCTGATAAAATATCCGACGCAGTCTTTGGAGTCGTGAGGAACTTCAAATGGCGTGATTTCTAAATCTAAGATTCTGAATGACTTATCCTTTTCTATAATATGGCTGTTAGCCGTGTTGGGCTTTTTGGTGATCACGGGGTTTTCTTTAATCCCTTGCATTGTGAGGTCTGTCAAATAGACGGGAATTTCGTGTTTGTTGTTGAGTATGCCGAGGCATCTCACGTGGTCAACATGATTGTGGGTGACAAGAATGCCCGCCACCTTGCCAAGCGAGGCTCCGTAGTTGCGCATGTCTTTTTGAAAACGCCTGATTGCGACTCCTGCGTCTATGAGTATGGCGCCAGCCTCGGTGCAGATGTAATAAGCATTGCCGCTGCTGCCGCTTCCAAATGATTCGAATCTAAACATTGTTGAATTTTCTTATTGAATGCAAATTTAGGTGAATTTTGCGAAATATGTAGCCAAATCTCTTGGAAATTTTGTCAGGCTGTGGAATTTGCAAATAAAGAGAGCGCTCAATCAACACAGATTTGAGCGCTCTTTTTCATAACATTTGCACTTTCTCTTGAAAGTTTCGCTTAATTTAATAGATTTAAATGGTAGGGAGAATTACTGATTTTATGAGATTTTTTGTATTTTCCTGTTCTAAATTTCCAATGCAAAGTTACGATTTGATAATCATATATGCTTGACAAATCGCATAATCTCATTATTCAGTTTTTGTTTGTTGTTTTTCTAATAATTTGCAAAATGTCACTCGTTGATAATGAGTGTGTTAGAACTCTATACGGGTAACTATTTTAAATTTGCACATTATTTTAGAAAGCTCGTCTCTTTTACGTTTCGTCAATTAAATCTACAATTTGAAACAAACAAAATGTGCTGGTTTTAACTATTTAGAATTAATGGTATGTCTGATGGTGCGTTGGCAAAAGAGGTCGCGCCATTATCTTTGAGCAAATCGATATCTCTAAATCCCCAGAGTACACAGATGCAATCAATGCCTGTATTGCGGGCAGTTTGAATATCTACCTCCGAGTCACCTATATATACGCATTCCTCAGGAGCAGCTCCTAACAGTCGCATAGCTTCTATCACCATGTCGGGATAAGGTTTGCGACGCATGGCGGTTGACTCTCCGATTGCAATGTCGATATATTCGCTAAAGAAGTTTGTGCAGAGTTTTTTTACAGCAGAGTCAAGTTTGTTGGAGACGATTGCCATTTTTATATCGCTGTCTTTCAACTCTTTCAGGAGCTCCATGATTCCCGGATAGGGCTGTGTTAAATCCATGCTGTGCTGTTTGTAGTGGGCTTTAAACGCAGTAAAACATTTTTCGAATTCTGCGTCGCTGCATCCCTGAGGCATGGCTCTTTGGATGAGGTTGGCCACGCCGTTTCCTACAAATCTGCGAACATCTTCCATGCTGTGAGTTGGGTAATCGCAACTTTGCAAAGCATGGTTGGTGCTGTTTGCCAAATCGGTGAGTGTGTTGAGGAGAGTTCCGTCTAAATCAAAAATTATGTACTTCTTCATTAATCAATAGGCTTAATAGATACGGTGGTGATTTTTTCTGCTGCGTTGAGTGTGGCACTAAAATTAAGAGTTTTTTGGGTTTTGTTGCCGTTTTCGTCTTCGATAGTGCGAGTTATTGTGGCATTTGCCTCATATAACTTGTCGTTTGACTCGGGAGTTGTCTGAATATTGATGGGTGTACTGAAGTTATATTCAATGATTTGGGTGGTATTGATGTTGGTGGCGTACTGGCAGCTTTTGCTGTAGGCTTGAGGCGAACAAACCTCTTTGAGCATTGTCAAATTGCCGTCGCTCAGCGCAGCCAGATACCTGTAGATAATATCTTCTACCTTGTTTTTAGTAGCGCTGTTCATGCCGCTGGTGCTGTTGGCGCCTGTGGCCGACATGCCGTTGAGCTCATTGATTTTCTTGTCAATCTCATCTTCGTATTGACTGCCAGGGAATCTGTCGCGGAAGTTGATGAAATCTGAGGCTTTCGTGCTGTATTTAATCTTGATCCATTCCTCGTCAATGCGTTTGTAGAGGTTTATTTTGTCGTTCACGTCAAAACGGTATTTTGAGTCTGGGTAGGTGGCAAGAAATTCCTCTGCCTTGTTGAGAGAGAAGTTGTTTTTCAATTCTATGTAATCTTGTTTTTCCTGCTCTTCGTTGTTGTGGCTGACAAATCCGTAGATGATGAATGCAATGGCGATAGTACCAATTACCGCCATGCCCAGACAGCCGAAGATGCATGCTTTGATGATGTTTTTCTTCTTTGGCTTTTTGTTGTTGTCCGCAGGTGGAGTCTCTGGCTGCGCAATTGGTTGCTGAGGCTGTGGTTGGGCCGTTGGTATCTCAGAAACTACGGGGTTGGATGGCTGGATGGGCGAGGCTGGCTGCGCAATGGTCTGTGGTTCAATGTATTGTGGCTGTAGCTCGTTGTGTTGTGGCTGTGGCTCGACGTATTGTGGCTGTGGCCCGGTGTATTGTGGTTGTGGTTCGACGTATTGAGGCTGTGGCTCGGTGTATTGAGGCTGCGGCTGGTAGGGTGGTTGGGCAAATTGGCCTCCTTGTGCTGTTGGCTCTGTGGGAGTTGCGAGATTGCTAAGCTGTGTGCCGCAATGTGGACAAAACTTTGCCATTGAGGAAATCTGATTTTGGCAAACGGGGCATTTGATAATTGACATAGTTTTATTGTTTTATGGGGTTAAATAATCGAATTTGGATTTTGTGTGTGGCGTTTGAGCGTCACCGAAAGCCTGATGCTATTGAACTCGTTTCAGCTCTAATACCTTATTTATATTATTAGGGAAATCTTCGTCGTAGTGGCTTACCATAAACAGGGTCTTGGCGCTGTCTTCAAAGTATTGGCTGATAATGTTTTTGGCTTTGTTGATATTTGTTTCGTCAAGTCCGTGGAATGGCTCGTCAAGTATCAGCATTGGTGGCTCCTTTACGAATGCGCGGCACAACAAAACCAATCTTTGTTCGCCACTTGAGAGCTTGAGATAGCTCTTTTCCGCCCAGTCGTTGATGCCAAAGATGTTCATCCATTTGCTGATTTTGTGATAATCCTCGTCTTTGGGTGTGCGAAACAAGCCGTTGGTGTCGTAGAGGCCGCTTGCCACGATGTCCTTTACGGGCACATTGCGGCGATATGAGCGGAACATTTCTGGCGAGACGAATCCTATGTTTTTCTTTATGTCCCAGATGCTTTCGCCTGTGCCGCGGCGTTTGCCAAATAGGCTGATGTCGCAAGCGTAGCCCTGCGGATTGTCGGCGCAGATGATGCTGAGCAAAGTGCTTTTGCCGCTACCGTTCTGGCCTTTCACTGCCCAGTGCTCGCCTTCGTTTATGCAGAGGCTAAGGTCTTTCAAAATTGTGCGGCGCCCATATTTAATGGTGATGTTGTGCGCTTCGAGTACAGGGTTTGCGCTTGTGTTCTTGGGTTCGACCAGTTCTAATTCTGTGGCCTGCGAGTTCGTGTGGGAGTGATATTGGGAGATAGGTATTTTTGTTGCGACGCCATTGCAGACTTCTACGACGTGAGTGAATCCCTGCAGCGTGTGTGGCATTCTGTTGACCACTATTATAACGTTTATCTTCAGTGTGTTAGATATGGTGCTTAAAAGTTCTGCTACAAGTTGACGTCCCGCAGTGTCGAGGCCAATATAGGGATTGTCGATAATCAATACTGTCGGCATTTTTGCCAGGATTTGGGCGAGTTGGAATCTTCTGAACTCACCTGAGCTCAGGCTTATTACGGTTCGCTCCATCATGCCGTCTATACCGAGCTGCTGAATGAGTTGCATTCGCAGATTGTCGGGCATTTTGAGCAGTTTGTGCATGAAATCCTTTACGCGCGGCTCAAACTCCTCGTCAATCACGCCTTGGTTCCAGCGCATCTGGTAGGCCGTGGCGCCAGTGTTGACGCTGCCGGTGTATTGGTCAAGAAAGGTGATGTAGGATATATTGTCGTAGGCTCGTTGCGAGCGTGTATTGTTGAAATGATATTCTATGCGGCCTTGCTTTAGCTTGTAGGTAGAGCGCATGGTCTCGGTCAAAAAGGTCTTGCCGGCGCCGTTGGGACCGAAAATCACCCAGTTTTCACCCTCCTCCAGCGCCAGGTCTATAGGCTGTGGAAATGTATATTCGCAGTCGGGAATCACCGATTGCAACTGTATTATTGGAAGTTTGTCGTTCATGGTTTGGTTTGTTGTTTTGGCTTTTGGGGTGAAGCAACTCTATTGGCATTGCTTTTGACAAAAGCGCTCCATGTTGAGTATTCTTTGGCCGAAACTATGGTGCGTCGCTGCGTGTGGTGGCAGTATGCGATGGCCAGCGCGTCGGTGGCATCGAGAAACGGCACCATGTTGTCGGGGTTAAGCTTAAATATTTTTTGCAGCATGCCTGCCACCTGCTCTTTGCTGGCAGAGCCGTTGCCAGTGATGGCCAGTTTGATTTTGGTAGGAGCATATTCGTGCACAACCAGGTCGCGTTCTATCGCAGCGGCAATGGCAATGCCCTGTGCGCGTCCAAGTTTGATGGCGCTCTGTATGTTTTTGCCAAAAAACGGGCTTTCTATGGCCAGTTCGTCGGGCTTGAATCGGTCTATCAGGTGCAAAACGTTTTCGTGTATGCGTCCGAGTTTGAGGTATGTGTCTTTGCATTTGCGCAAATCGATCACTCCCATGGCCTCAACACTGACCTTGGTGCCTACCACTTTGATAATGCCATATCCCAGCACGTTGGTGCCAGGGTCTATGCCCATAATTATCAATTCGGGTTGATTGGCGTTGTTTTTTGCGATCATAGTGTGCGGATGTGTTGCTATTATGATGCAAAGTTAGTCTTTTTTTGATTTTTGTGGTCATATTTCTCACGCTATCTCTTATATATTTACAATAATTATGAATAATTCTATGCAATCTAAAAAAATGTACTCAAATGTTGGGCCGCTGGCCTGCAAATTGCCTCAATGTTATTCGCTCTCAATGCGTGTAAAATCTATCTTTCTTCGGGCTTAAAAATTATAAGTGCGCAATAAATTTGGTTCACAGCGCTGTGAACAATCGTTCACACCGCTGTGAACAATCGTTCACAGCGCTATGAACAAACGTTCACAGCGCTGTGAACAAAAATTAGCGCGCACTTAAATAATTTTACCCCGCATTCCGGGCAATTCTGAGCGAATAAACAACACCCGCAATACCTTTTCCGCACGGGCCCTCTCGCTCGGCGTTCGGTGCGAGACGCGCAAAACTACGGTGTATGTTCGCAAGGACGACATTAAAAACGATTTTCGACGTAAATTCTTTACCCCAAAATCAAACATAAT
>JAZUHM010000118.1:0-3248 GCA_045641725.1 Bacteroidaceae bacterium
CGGCCACCACATCGGTGACGTTGACAACACCGTTGCCATCTACGTCGGCGCGACCTTTCTGGATGCCGCTCTGGCTGCCGCGCTCAACATAATTGTAGATGCTCACCACGTCGGTGACATTGATCAGGCCGTCATTATTGACGTCAAATTTATTTGTGACCACACTATTATCTTGTTCAATGGTGATTGTAGTTGCCTCGGCAATATTGCCTTGAGCATCGACAAAGTTCTTCTTTATCGTATTGTAGCTATATGGAGATTGCACGATAGATTTATTTGCCTCAAACACGCCACAATTTCTAACGACACGAGTTTTCAGGCTCGACATCGTCAAGGCACTATGGTCAAGCGCCAGACTACCACAATCCAGAGCGACACCATTAGTGCTCCTTAACGACAGGAGCGTGCATTCCGACAGTTGAACCTTGCCTTTGGTAAACACAGCGTCGCCCTGCTGCGCTTCGGCATAAAGGGAGCCATAGCCTCTGAATTCAAAGGTGGTATTTGTGTTCGAGTAGAAACCTTTGTCCTGACAGGTCAACATATTCTGCCCAATCAACACAAAGGTATAAGCATTGGTTGACTCATCCTTGGATTCAAACATGGTTTGGCCGCTTGGCGACTTTAGGCCTCCCACTTCCCAATTCATATTGTCTAAGACAAAAGATTTAGTAGAAGGATTATACGTCACCGAGCCACCATCATTGAGCACGTCAAAATAATTGCGAGTTGTGACTTCTACGCCAGCAAAATACATATTATAACTACTTTCGTCAGGATAGCCCTTGAAAGTTGAGCGAATCACATTGCAGTCTATTTTAATTGAAGCATCTGGAACAAATCTTTTCTCGCTCGGAAGATATTTAACCATAGGAACATAAGAAAAGAGCATGTCTGGAGTTTCCAAATAACAATACCGATGTTCGTATGTGGCACAATTATAGATAGCAATACCACTACCCGCACTAGGGCCAGCTGCGATATCTAAGCCGTCTGTGCCGATGAGAGTGAGCTTTGTATTGGACATATAAAAACCATACTTGCCATCCGACTTAAATTTCATCTTGCCTCTCAACAGAGTTACGTTGGCATCAAATCTTGCTGCGATATTATTTCCTTTAACCGAAAGTTCGCAGTCACCAATGTCTCTTACATCCTTATGAATCACCACGTCCTTAGTGGCCCAAAGCGCCTGATGATCGGTTGACGTAATGTTATTCTTTCCTTTAAACACGATCTCGGTAGGAGTATTAATATCTAAGGCTGTCTCGGCACATTTTACGTTGGCGTTGTTGAGATAGAGCACCGCCTTTTTGGTGCCGCTGGCTGGCTTAAACGACACGCTGCCGCCATCCTGCAGCACGTCTTCGTAGTTATCGGTGTCGATCTCGATGCCTTTGACCTTGATGCCGTATCTCTTGGCGGGAGTCTTGAGCGCTAATATGTTATAATGGTTCACCAAGCCGGCTTCATCCCTTACAGAGCAATAATAATAGTAATTGGCGCTGGGCTGGAGGCCATAAATCTCGAAGGTGCTGATACCCTTCTGCGTGCGCCACTGCATTTCGGCCCCTTCCTCGTCGGCATTGAGCCACATCACGGTATATTCCAGCTTGTCCCAAGGGGTATTGTCGTCAGTAGCTTCGGGCAAGATGAACTTAATGCTATTATCGGTGCGAGAAGCAATCTCCACATTGGGATTTGAAATCACCGGCTTCTGGTTTTGCGCCATTGCCACTACTGGCAACAATGCCATGGTCAACCATGACACAAAGAGAATAGATAGTCTTTTCATTTTTATATCGTTTTATTGATTATTAATTACCTAATATAATAAAGTTGTAAACAGCCACCACATCGGTGACGTTGACATCGCCATTTCCATCCACGTCGGCGCGATCTTTCTGTATGCCACTCTGGCTGCCGAGGGCCACAAAATTGTAGATGCTCACCACGTCGGTGACATTGACCGAGCCGTCATTATTGACGTCAAACTTATTGTCTGCGTCGGCGCCTGGCAGAATACGAACACTTGTACCAAAAGCAGTATAGTCAGTATCTTTGTGTACAAATGTTTTGTATTCACTATTATAATAATAAGGAGATTCTACGTGTTCATCTTTCAGCACCAGACTTTCTAAATTTTTGACAACCCAACTGCGGTCGGAAGTCAAGGTAAGGGTGCTGTTATCTTCTATTTGCAAACCGCGACAATTGATAGCTTGCGATTCACTACTCTTAAACGTCAAATCAACCCCGTGCCATAAGTAACATTTGCCAGCAATACTTAGTGCTTGGCTCTTTTCGGTTTCTGCCACAAGAGAGCCTGGGCCAAGGAAATACAAGTTAACATTCGCATTCAAATAGAAACCTTTATCTTTACTGGTCAACGAATTTTCGCCTGTTATGTGAAATGTATAAGAAGCTTCAGGGGTTCCCTTTGTATCAAAGATGGTATTTCCGTTGGGAGATTTCAGGTCTCCCACGTCCCAATGAGCATTATTCAAATAGAAGTGGCCCTGACCATAATCATTCCGGGTATACGACACAGAACCGCCATCGTTGAGTACATCAAAATTATTGTGACTTGTGACTTCTATACCACCAAAATACACGTCATAACTTCTCGCGTCACGAAAATAAGCCATAATCCAATTGGTTTCAACACCACTAACTTTAAATTTTTTGTCTTTAGGATCGTATTTCGATGGATTTAACCAAGTAAATATCGTGCTTTCGTCTTCGGTATAAAGCCACTCAAGCCCTTTCGTATCCACTCCGCCACAATTATAAATTGCAATGCCGTCATTTCTATAAGAGCGTACATTAATATTAGTTCCCCAAATCTTGAGTTTAGAGTTCCTCATATAGATTCCATACATGCCGGTACTAGTAAACGATATTGTGCCCTGCAGCAAAGTCAAATCTTCGTCAACTCTCAATCCCGAAGTAGCACCCTGCACATACAACAAACTACTGCCACTGGCTCTCACGTCCTTGCCAATCATCAACTCCTTATACGCCAGGATGCCCTGACGCTCTTTAGAATTAAGAATGTTCTGCCCCTTGAACACAATTCGAGTAGGAGAATCAATCTCTATCACTGGACCATCGCACGAGAGATTTACACCCTCCAGGTGAAGTTCGCCTTTTTTGCCATCCTCACCAGGTTTATACCACACCTTGCCGCCGTCTTTCAGCACGTCGGTGCAGTTATCTGCATCAATCTCGATGCCTTTGACCTTGAT
>JAZUHM010000119.1:0-6272 GCA_045641725.1 Bacteroidaceae bacterium
AAAGTCCACCAACTCTTAAAAACAACTATGGCCTGTTATTTTCTCTAGAACTATCCCCACTAAATTTCCACTGAGCCCAAAAACGCACGCAAAATC
The DNA here is from genome assembly GCA_045641725.1 of Bacteroidaceae bacterium. Lineage (GTDB taxonomy): Bacteria > Bacteroidota > Bacteroidia > Bacteroidales > Bacteroidaceae > UBA6382. The sequence continues at coordinate 97 of JAZUHM010000119.1, forward strand.
CGAGCTTAAAAATACTAAGTGCGTGCTAATTTTGGTTCACAGCGCTGTGAACAATCGTTCACAGCGCTATGAACAATTGTTCACACCGCTGTGAACAAACGTTCACAGCGCTGTGAACGGAATTTATCTCGAAGCGGGATTTTTTTAGCGCGTAGAAAAACGCAGAAAGCGCGCTCCAAAATGCCCGCAACCCTCGCATCGCTACGCCAGGCAGCCCCCGGCCCAGGAATACAAAAAATCTGCAAGCATTGATGAGTCAATCGCTTGCAGATGAGCCTGGTATCCCCGCTGGGAATCGAACCCAGATCAGCAGTTTAGGAAACTGCTGTTCTATCCGTTGAACTACAGGGACGGCAGAATTTCTAAAAGGTGCGGCAAAGGTACTGATTTTTTTGTGTATGACCAAAGTTTTGGCGTCATTTGGTTTATTGGCCAGTCAAAAAAGCGCAAACAAGGTGTCAATTGGGCCATTTACCTTAAAAACATTGAATCTTCGGCCAATCTGTTTCGGTATTTCGGAGATTGTTGTAACTTTGCATCTAAGTTGCCGTGGCAAAGTCCAACCCGATTGGGCATCTGCCAGGCCGATGATGGCGAGTATCTTTTTCTCGCCCGTGTATAATATTATAATGTATATATTTTAATATGTTGCGTAAAGGAGTCATAGTTTTTAGTATAGTTTTGGGGTGTTTGTGTGCTTTTGCCCAAAGTCACCAGGCCGGCGTATTCAATGATGGCAAAGGACTATTGTTTAAGATTTCGGGCAAAGGGTTGAAACAGCCGTCTTATGTTTTAGGGTCTATGCATACCATACCCGGAGATTTTGTGTGGCGACTGCCCCAAATTGAGAATATAATTGACAGTGTGAAGCAAATCGCTTGCGAGAGCAAGTCAACCGTACTTTTTGAGGGCATGGTTGCAGAATTTGATATGACTAATCCTGCATACGAGGACGCCATGGTTAAGCTGTTGGTCCAGAAATATACTCTTCCTAATGGCATGGTGGAGTCTTTCTATAATGATTTGACCAAGGAGCAACAAGAAAAATGTAAAGAATTGTTGCCCTCTATTGGGTTTTCCAATCGCAGGGAGTGGCATTCTCTGTTGATTCTTTCCAAATCTCCGAAGCGTTATCGAAACACACTGTGCAAGTTGTTTGAGAATGAAGCGTTGTATAATGTCGATACGCCTATAGATGCGTATATTTACGATTCCATTGCCAGTAAAAATAATCTTGCAGTGTATGAATTGGATGATGAAGATATGTTTGGATTAAAAGAGAGTGCTGCGTCGTTGATGGATAGAATGCGTGGTATGAGTCGCAAGGAGATGTCAGAATTCACATATAACTATATCGAAATGGTTGCAGGTTTGCTGATTTCCACTGCGCAAAACTATAAATACTATCTGGCGCAAGATCACAAGTCGCTCATGGCTACAGCAAATTTGAGAAACGCGGATCAGTTATTGATGAAAGAGCGTAATAATCGCTGGATGAAGAAAATTCCTGCGCTTATTCAGAAAGAGCCGACGTTTATCGTTGTTGGCTTGATGCATTTGTTTGATATTGGCAAAAATGCAGGCCTCCTGCATCAGCTCCAAGACATGGGCTACACAATAGAGCGCGTGGAATAATCGCAAAAATTTTGAGAGCGCCCCAAAGAGCGCTCTCGTGTAGTGTTGTTTTAATTCTGCGGCTGTTCAAATCGTCTAACGATATGATTTGAGCTGTCTGTTATGACACCATTGCATTTAACTGTTAAAGAGGTAAATGTATAATAGTAGCATTCGGAAGGACTTACACATTCTCCTATTAACCATAGTGTAATACCTGCACCAGCTGCCGCTGCTGCGTAATAGTGAGAGCCTTTATGTGGCAATTTTTTAGGTGATAATGACTACAAGACTTTGATTGTTCAAAATGAATATAGGCATATTGACCTGTCAAAAATTCACAAAAGAGGAACTAATTGAGGTAAATGTCAAAAAAATTTGTTAAAAGCGGGGCAAAGTGTATTGAGTTTTGAGAAAATTGTAGTACCTTTGGGCTCAGTTTCTAAACATTATATATAATATTATATTTACCATGGGTGGATTTTTTGGGGCAGTGTCCCAGCAAAAATGCATTGCAGATGTCTTTTACGGCACTGATTATCAATTTCATCTTGGCACTCGCCGAGGAGGTATAGCAACGCTTAACAAGGACGGCCATTTTGAGCGCGAGATTCATAATTTGGAGAACTCTTATTTCCGCACCCGCTTTGAGGACGAGCTGGCCAAGTTTGACGGCACGTCGGGCGTGGGCGTAATCAGCGATACCGACGCGCAGCCAATGCTCACTAACAGCCATTTGGGCCGCTTTGCGCTGGTAACTGTGGCAAAGATTCTGAATCTTGAGGAACTGGCCACTGAGCTTATCAACGAGGGCGAGCATTTGTCGGAGTTCACCTCGGGCCGCATCAATCCCACAGAACTTATTTCGCTGCTCATCGTAAAGGGCAAGACTTTCGTTGAGGGCATCGAGAATGTATATAACCGCATCAAGGGCTCGTGCTCTATGTTGCTGCTCACCGAGGACGGTATCATCGCAGCGCGCGACTCATGGGGCCGCACTCCTATCGTGGTGGGCAAAAAGCCGGGCGCTATGGCCGTGACCACGGAGAGCACCGCATTTCCTAACCTTGATTATGAGACAGAATACTTTGTTGGCCCGGGCGAGATCATAAAGGTTACCGCCGACGGCTTTACCCAGTTGCGCAAGCCCAACAAGAAGATGCAGATCTGCGCCTTCCTGTGGGTTTATTACGGATTCCCCACCTCGTGCTACGAGGGCAGAAATGTGGAAGAGGTGCGCTTTGAGTGCGGTCGCGCCATGGGCAAGGAAGACGACACCGACGTAGATTGCGCTTGCGGCATTCCTGACTCTGGCATCGGCATGGCTACGGGCTATGCCGCCGGCAAGGGCGTGCCTTACCTCCGCTGTATTTCCAAGTACACCCCTACCTGGCCCCGCTCCTTTATGCCAAGCAATCAGGAGATGCGCGACCTCGTGGCCAAGATGAAACTTATTTCCAACAAGGACCTCCTCAAGGACAAGAAGCTCCTCTTCTGCGACGACTCCATCGTACGCGGCACTCAGCTCAGAGACAATACCAAGGTGCTCTTTGAACAGGGAGCCAAGGAGGTGCACATGCGTATTGCCTGCCCACCGCTGGTTTATGGCTGCCGATTCATCAACTTTACGTCCTCAAAGAGCGACATGGAGCTCATTACCCGCCGCATTATCCAGGATTTTGAGGGCGAAAACGTGAGCGACGAGGTATTAAACAAGTACACCCAGACCGATTCGCCCGAATATAAGCGCATGGTGGCCGAGATTGCAAAGCGACTCAACCTCTCAAGCCTCAGGTTTACCAAGCTCGAGACACTGGTAGAGGCTATCGGCTTGCCTAAGTGCCAGATCTGCACCCACTGCTTCGACGGCTCTTCGGCCCACACCCTCACTGAGCTCAACGACAACAAGTAGCCGCACCTTTGCTTTGACCTAATCTTTGTTTAACCCCTATAAAACCCAAACAAACGAGTCATGAAAGCTATTTATTTACTTTTGATCTTTGTTGGCAGCATTGTGACCACGTCCAGTTGCTGCTGGTTGTATGATGACTACTACTATGTGCCTCATCGCCACGTTCGCTATGAGAGAGTGCGCCATGTGCCGCCTCCACCACCCGTTCGTCATCATCACCGCCGCTAGATAGCATTGCAGATAGGCGGACAGATTTTGCAGTCTGTCCGCCTAAATCGCATAAACAGCCGGAATGCGCGGCCCGCCAGCGATTTTGGAGCCACGCCGGGCGCTGTGGCGCGACAAATTGCCCAAACCGAATATTATTAACTAATCATAACACCCTCAAACAATGAAACGACTGTTAGGCACACTCTTTGCCGCAATCATCACAATGGCCGCAATGGCCCAAACCGACATCCCGCGCCCTGAATATCCCAGGCCGCAGTTTGAACGCGCCGACTGGGTAAACCTCAACGGCACCTGGACCTATGAATTTGACCTCAGCAATACCGGCGTAGGTCGAAAGTTCGACAAGAGCGAAGGATTCAGCAATAAGATTACTGTGCCTTTCTGCCCCGAGAGCGAGCTGTCGGGCGTGGGCTACAAGGACTTTATTCCCGGCATCTGGTATCAGCGCAAGGTAGAAGTGCCCGCAGCATGGCAGGGCAAGAAGATACTGCTCCACTTTGGCGGCGTAGATTACTATGCCACCATCTATGTGAACGGCCGCGTGGCTGGACGCCACTGGGGCGGCAGTTCGTCGTTTGAGATCGACATCACCGACTATGTCAAGCCGGGCGAGACAGCCAACCTTATCGTCAGCGTGAAGGACGACACCCGCAGCGGCGCACAGGCCGGCGGCAAGCAGAGCCACAGCTACGGCTCGTCGGGCTGCTACTACACTCGTGTGACCGGCATCTGGCAGACCGTATGGATGGAGGCCGTGGCGCCAAAGGGCCTCAAGAGCGCCTACATCAAGCCCGACCTCGACAACAGCCGCTTTATCATAGAGCCCGCATTCTACGCTCTTGAGAGCGGATTGCAGCTGCGCGTAAAAGTGCTCGATCAAGGCAAGGTAGTGGCCTCAACCACAGAGAAAGCCACCAATCCTATGACCGTAATCCTGCCCATCAAGAATGTAAAGACCTGGTCGCCCGAGAGCCCGTTCCTCTACGACCTGCAGTACGAGGTGCTCAACGCTCAGGGCCAGATAATCGACCAGGTGCAGAGCTATGCCGGCATGCGCAAGATTCACATTGAAGGCAACCGCTATTTCCTCAACAACAAACCAATCTACCTGCGCATGGTGCTCGACCAGGGCTTCTATCCGCAGGGCGTGTGGACCGCTCCAAGCGATGCCGAACTCAAGGCAGACATCGAGCGCTCTATGGCTGTGGGCTTCAACTCAGCCCGCTTGCACCAGAAGGTCTTTGAGGAGCGTTTCCACTACTGGGCCGACAAACTCGGCTACCTCACTTGGGGCGAGGCTCCGTCGTGGGGTATGGATATCAACGGCGTGGCCGCAGCCCGCAACTTCATCATGGAGTGGCAGGAGGTGGTAGAGCGCGACCGCAACCATCCGAGCATCATCACTTGGACTCCGTTTAACGAGACCTGGGGCCGTTCTTCAGACGGCGTGAACCACGACCGCCTGCTGGCCGACGTGTATGACCTGACCCATCGCATCGACTATCGCCCAGTGCACGACGTGTCGGGCGGCTACCACCAGGCCAAAACCGACCTCTGGTCATATCACGACTACGAGGGCAACGCCGCAGAGCTCAAGAAGCAGCTCACACTCAAGGGCGACGGCACTGTGCCGACTCTCAATCTTGAGAAAGAGGCCAAGTATCAGGGCCAGCCATATTTCCTCGATGAAATCGGCGGTATTGGCTGGGTAATCGAGAAATATGCCGAGAACACCTGGGGTTATGGCGAGGGCCCGAAAGATCTTGAAGCCCTCTACACCCGCCTCGCAAGCACCGTAGATACCGTGCTCACCTTTGACTATATCCACGGCTACACCTACACCCAGCTCACCGACATCGAGCAGGAGCAAAACGGCATCTACACCTACGACCGCAAGCTGAAGTTTGACGCAGCCAAGCTCCGCTCAATCTTCGGCAAGAACCCCGCCTGGTTTGAGAAACTCACCGCACCCAAGCCCGAGGATTCAAAGAGGGCAAAGAAGTAAGCGATTTTCCCTATACCTTATATATTATATATGCGGCCCCGCCAGAATCCTGACGGGGCCGTTGTGTGTTTTTATGTATGCGCAGATGATTTATATCCAAACGGCAACAGTGCCACGCAGCAACGTCTATTTCAGAATTTGTTGCGCTTAAAAACCAGCTTAAAGCGCGCTTAAAATTTTGAAGTGCGCAATAAATTTAGTTCACAGCGCTGTGAACGTTTGTTCACAGCGCTGTGAACGGAAATTAGAACGAATCTGGGTGATTTTAGAGCGAATTTCGGGTGTTTTGAGTGGCTTTGCGGCATTTTATGAGGGCGTGGGTGCCGTCGGACAGGGTGGTGGCAAAGAGATAGGTGGCGCCGCCTTCGCGCAGTTTGAGTTTTTTGCGCAGTTCGGCCACTGTGGCGGGAAAGT
>JAZUHM010000120.1:0-6525 GCA_045641725.1 Bacteroidaceae bacterium
TTCAACTCCTTGGCTCACAGAACGACATGGCTACGATCCGACTTCACGTCTTTCACAGCGAGTGCGAAGTCATCGATATTAAGTTTTTCTCCGCCCATGCTTCTGAGCTGATGGCCGATTCCGAGGCCCAATGCGTAACTAATTTTGTCCATTTAAATAAGTATTTTTTGTTGTTTTAATTATGTTCAGACTGCAAAAGTAATATTTTTGTGCGGATATTCAGTAGCAAAGTGCATATAATTAATATTTTTTAATATTAACATCGCGAAAATGACAGTTTTGACTGCCGATTTGCTTGGTGAAACAAGAATTGTGGGCGTGGTGATTTGTTTTTTGGGGGGACTATATACCTATTGTCCCCGATGTTCTGTTTTTATTTTAATCCCGAATTCGCTAATTCGGGACGGAAAAAAATATCGGAGACAACATGTATATAGTTTCCTTATTTTTTCTATGTTGATATATGAATTTTGCGCGTTGAAAATTGATTTTAGTGCGTTTTGATTTTAAGTCACCCGTGAGTGACAACAAAGTCACCCGTGGATGACAAACAAGTCACCCGCGGGTGACAATAACGTCATCCACGGGTGACTTAAAATATCTTAGCGGAAATTTGCTGGTTTCTGGGCGAATTAAAACAAATCAGCATGCGTACCAGTGTTGAGCATGAGGAGCTCAAGCCGGTCATCATATTGGCGCCATGTCATGAGCCAGTCGCCCTTGATGTGGCACTCCCAGATGCCAGCATATTTGCCACTTAGAATATGCGGGCGGTATTCTGGCGGTAGTTTTCCGTCGCGAGCGAGGATAGTAATAGCATCCTGAAGAAGTTTGATGTTTAAGCCTCGCTTTACACAAAGTTTGACATCTTTGCGGAATGCGCCAGTATATTCAACGCTATACATTGTCTTCGCCCAGAATTTGTTTGAACATATCTTCTACGCTTTCTGCACGATACACACGACCTTCCTCAACATCTTTCAATGCGCGGTCAAGTCCACTCAAGCGTTTTTTACGAGGCATCGAAATAGACTTTACGCCCCTAACCAAAGCCAGGGTTTTCTTTACTTGCTGCATGACACTAACATCGTCAAATGTTACTATCATCTGGTTTGCCTCTGGTTGTATTGCTTGTGATGCCATATTTATATATTGTATATAATTAATAACGGATTACGCTTCTTGATTTTGCATGCTTTTGGGCGCAAAATTACATTTTTTTCCGTAAATTTCTATTGAATTAAGATCAAAATGCTTGAAATTCACGCATTTTTAACTAAAATTTTGCACGATGGGCGGTGCAGACAAACTAAAGGCAGGAGAGCATCTGGGGTGGATGCTCTCCTGCGGTATGAGATGGCAGGGGCGAGAGTTCTGGCCCTGCCAGTGAATCTAGTGGTCTGGCCCTGTCGTAAATCTGGTGGTCTGACCCTGCGGTGGGCGGGGAAATTACTTGACGGCGACCTTGATGCCGTTGACGATGTATATGCCCTTGTCGAATGGCAGGAAGTGTACGCCCTGAGCCTCGTCGTTGAATACGCACTGGCCGTCGATGGTGTAGATGCGGAAGTTCTTCTTCTCGCGTGAGGCAATCATGATGCCGCCGTCGCGACCGTATGCCTCCTGGGCTTTGCCATTGTCGATAGACTCGTAGATGCTGGTCTCGCCGTCGGCCTCAAGGGATTCTACGTCCTGGTGGGTGAGGGTGAACTCGGAGATGAGATAGCGGTTGTAGGTGCCGAAGTTGAAGAGCATACCGAGGCTGACTACTGACTCTGCGCCAAGGGTAAATTCGATGGTCTTGCCTTCTTGGATTCCCTTGTGGGCGAGCGACTGGCTGAAGTTGCTGTTGTCGGAGAGCTCTGAGCCCAGGGTGGCGATTACCATGGTGCTGGCCATGTCGGCGTAGATGGTGCTGTTGCTGGTGTAGCCGAATGTGTATTTGCCGGCAGGCAGCACTACGGTCTGGTAGGCGCGGTGATTCTCCAGGGTAGGATTAAATCCGGAGTAGCTGGTGGTGATGGTGAAGTTTTTACCATATTTTACATCAACGTGTGCGCCGGTGACTGTGCCGTTGTCAGGGTTGGTGTATGCGCCGCGCAAGATCCAGCCGGAGTCCTCTGTGCCCTGCTTGAGGGCGTAGAAATTGTCGGCGGTGAAACTGGATACCTGCTGGCTCTCGTCGTAGATAAATGGAGTCTTGTAGTTGGTGAGATACTTGCTTGTGACATCCTGAACGGTGCCTGAGCTCTGGTCGAGGTCGAGGGTGAACACGCCGGCTACCAATGGCCATGCGTCGCCGTCAGGACCGAAGTTCTCGCGCACGCCGTCGTGGCCGTAGGCGGTCTGGTCGATCACGCTGCCCTGGCCCTGGTTGAAGTTATAATAGAGCATGAGGTTGGTCTCGTCCTGAGGATTCTCGATTGGAGCATTGGCGTGGCTTTGGATATCGCTGAGAGGGAGGGCCTTGTTCCACACGCGGACTTCGTCGATGAGGCCCTTGAATGGAGTCTCGGCATCGTTAATAGACATCTGGCCTGTCCATTTGCCTACCACATAAGAGAGCTTGTCGGTAGGGGCTTCCCACTCCTTGCCATCGCGGTAGAAGACAATCTTGCCCGAGTTGTAGGTGATGGCGTAGTGGTGCCACTCGTTGATGATGACATAGCCGTCTGAAGAGGTGAGGGTGCCATTGCCCAAACGGATTCTGTAGGCGCCGTTTGCAATGCCGTACATCTTCACAAAATCGTTCTCGGAATAGAAACCGCCGGCACCAGTGTATTGTGTCGGGTTCATCCACCAGTCAAAGGTCCATGTCTTGCAATTAGTGGTGAGCGGGCAGGTGAAATTGACTCTCTCGCTGCCGGTGAAGCTGAGCGAATTCTTGGCATCTGCGTTGCTGACATAGAGGAGCTTCTTCTTGGTGAGTGTCTTGCTGCCCACTTCGTTATAGGCAGTGAGCTGTACGTCGTAGATACCAGGATGTTTCGGGGTGAACGATGAGTTCTGGCCGTTGATAACGGTGAGGTGAGTCTTATTGTCCAGCATCCACGCCCACTTGTCAACGGCGCCGCGGCTCGCGTCGGTGAGATAAGTTGTCTCGCCGAGCAGGATATTAGACGGACTGACGCCAAAGGCTGGAGTCGGTGGGGCGGCAGTAACGTTGATGGTCTTGCTCTGCGAAACTGAGCCGCTGCTGTTGGTGGCGGTCAGGGTGACGATGTAAGTGCCGGGCACGTCGTAGATGGCTGTGGCGTTGGTGGCCTGCAGGGTCTCTTGCTGAGCGCCAGAGAGGGTCCAGACATAAGAAACGCCGCTGCCGTTAGAGCGATTGACGAAGCTGAATACCTCGCCAGCATTCTTGTTGGGATTGGAAATCTCAAAATCTACCACAGGCAACTGCGCTGGCAGAATCACGATCTCCTTAGATGCGGTGGCTGTGGTGCCGTCTTCCTTCTTGATAGTGAGGTCTATGTTGTAGGTGCCAGCGGTATTATAAGTAATGTAAGGGGCCTGAGAGGCGTAGGTCTTGTTTTCTGCGCCAGGTGTTGCCCACTGCCATTCGATGGTAGAGAGCGGGCTGATGGCCGACACCTTGATTGGTGTGCCGGCCTCGACGGTGTCGCTCTCGCAAGCGATGCTGAGTGCGGTTGTGAGCTTTGAACCGTTGAGGATGGTCTTGTCAATGCTGGTGGTGTACTTGTCGTTGTCGAAGAGGCCGTGGTTGGTGAGGGCATATTCGCGAGCCTTGATTTCGCCGTCGTGCTCAATGAGCTCCATTGGCAGATAGGCAATCAGGTCGTTGAGCGAGGCTGGATTGGAGATGACATCGTCTTTGCCGGCGTAGATATCAGTCATAGAGCGTGCGCAGCGCCAGATGCGGAACTCGTCGATAGAGCCGTTCATCGGGCTGCCGTCGAGGCCGAGCACGAAATCGCCGATGGCGCCCAAGCCTGTATAGTTAGAGGATGTGACGCTCTTTTTCTTCATACCGTCCACATAGATTGTGATGGTGTTGTTGTCAACCACTACGGCTATGTGGTACCACTTGTTGGCCTTGATAACGCCCGACGCTGTGGACGCGTAGTCATTGGCGCCGCTGGTGCTCCAGCCGGCCACAATCTGGCCTGAGGCAGAGATGTTGATAATGAAATTGCCGTTGGGGTCGCCCAACTTATTGGCGGCGCCGGCGAGAGAAGATGTCTTAAACATAAACTCGATGGTGGCCTGGCGGAGTTTGCTTGTGATTGCGTTGGGGATTATGAGGCTGTTGTTGTTGAGGGTGAGAATCTGATTGTCGCCCTTCTCGATGATAAACGGCTTGGTGGCGGTATTGCTCTTCTCCGACACGAGCTGCAGGGTCTGATGCTTGTAAACGGCGGCCACAGAGTAGATGCCGTCGGGATCGCTGACGTTATAGGATTTCTTAGTCACGCCGGTGCTGTCGATCAGTGTGTTGCCATTGTAGATATAGTACTTGGTAATTGGCAGCGATGTGGGCTGCGGTGCGCTCCACGAGAGGGTATTGTTGTTGAGGTTGGCGTTGAGCGGAGGATTGATGGCCTCGCCTGGCACAACCACGCTCACGCAGAGAGTGGCCTCGCCGCCCTTGATCTCTATTGTATCTATCTTGAAAGGTATTTCGATCGGGTCTTCACGATTGTACTCGTAATTCATGATTGACGCCTGATACAGGTGTCCCTCACCCTTGCCGTCGCCACGGGTGTTGACAAAGAAGAAGTATTTGAGCGGTTTACTCTTGTCAAACCTCTCGCCAAGGTCGGTGAGGTCGTAGCCGAATTCCATTGGCTCGCTGTGGACGCCGTCGACCCACTTGCCGAGCATAGGAATCTCGGGAGACTCGCCGTCTTTGTCGTACTTGGTGCTGGCGGTGAAGTGCACGAAATTGGTGGTAGCGTCGGGCTTGGTGGCGCTGGTGTCTTGCGAGATACCCGCACTGAGTGAAAGCTCCCAGCGGCGGCTATAGTCCATGGTGAGCTTGATGGTGCGCATAGGTTTATGGTCGGGGCGATGCACATAGAGCTCGGTTGCCCACTGGAGCTCGGGCTTGTTGGTTGAGCTGAGGCGGGCATAAGAGAATTTGTATGGGCAGTAGATAAAGCCTCGGTTGTTCCAGGTGTCGCCCCAAGAGTTGCAGATAATCCAGGCGCCGACTTCGTCTTTGTCTTTCTCGCCGATAACGCCGTTGGAGTCGAGGTCAAACTCGATGCGGTCGTCATAGCCGCAGATGGTCATACCGTGGTCGTAGGTGTGGCCCCAGGCCTTGACGCACTTCATGCGGCTAACGCCGATGGCGTCGTTGGTAGGGGTAGAGGGGATGTCGCCCCAATAGCCGCCGCTGGCCATACCAAAGCCGGCTACGCCACCATCGTTGTAGCCCTCGGTGCCCCAGCGGTTCCAGAGCCACTGCTTGAGCTGCTCGCGGGCGTCGTCTTCATACATGTTAAGGCGCGGGCCATAGAAGAACTCCGACGAGCGGTTGAACATCGCGCTGTACCACTTGTCGTAGCCTTGCATCCATCCGAAGTTCGGGTTGTCGTTAGGTGTCTGATAGCCAAACAGTTGCGAGTAGGTGCGGCCGCCGTAGGTTGCCACGTTTGGAATACCGTTTGCCACCATCTGGTCGATCTTTGGCACATCTACCGAGGTAAAGAGCCATGTAAAGTGGCTGGGGTATTGGTTTTCCTCAAACGAGGCGTCCTTGTTGCGCCATGAGTTCATCTCGTGGGTAAACATATAGCCAATGGCCTGTGCCGAACCGCACGAGCCGCCGCTCTGATTGAACACTGGCGGGAAATACATGCTCAGCGCATTGTTGATATGGTCGGGGCGTGGGCCTCGGTTGATGGACTTGGCCGCGCCGCGGGTCTTGGTCTGCGGCATCAGCTTCTGCATCTGCGGATTAAATGGTTTCCAGTCAGGATACTTTTCGAGGTCAACGTCTTGGGCGCTGACAGTCTGCACTGAGCAAGCCAGCAACAGTGCACCAAATGCCGCAAGGGCACGATTGAGAATGTGTTTCATTATAATTAAATAATTTTTGTTTTGCAATTGATTGAGGTGCGTCGTATCACACGGGTCGCAAAGATATTCATTTTTTCCATATATAATAATAAAATAAGGGTAATTTTCGTATTTTGTTGAATTTTTATAAAGAAACAGGCGCATTTTTTGAATAAACCAATAAATATCACGCTTTTTCGGCCCACATACATTATTATTATATAGGAGTTAAGGGGAGTTAGCGGAAGTTATGGGGAGTTAAGAGGAGTAAATTGCGGGAGTTGGTGGGAGTTAACGGACGATACCAATGTCTCGCATAGTGACTTTCGTAGCTCGCAGCAACACTGTTCGCATTTGAGTCGTCTCCTCCCCTGTTTAGGGGAGGTGGCTCAAAGAGCCAGAGGGGTAGCCCCAGACATAGTAACTAACTTTGGTAAGTCATACCCCTCAGTCGCTACGCGACAGTCTTCGACCCCCTTGCGTCGCTATTTCCTTTGAGGC
>JAZUHM010000121.1:0-2201 GCA_045641725.1 Bacteroidaceae bacterium
CCCAAAACGAGATGAAATTATTTCCCGCCCTCGAAAAGGAATACAGCAAAGACCAGCTCTCAGCCCGCGACGCACAAGCCAAGGCAGAGTTCATTGCCTGGGGACCCGTGGTCTTTCAGGCCTCACGACTGATGATTAAGTTCGGCATACTCGACCTGCTCAGAGACGCCGACAACGGCCTCACACGCCAGGAAGTCTGCCAACAAACCGGCCTGAGCGACTACGCTGCCAAGTGTCTGCTCGAAGCAGGCCTCTGCATCGGCACAGTGCTCATCGACACCGCCACCGACCGCTATTCGCTCTCCAAGACCGGATGGTTTTTGCTCAACACACCCTTTACCCGCGCCAATATCGACTTTAACCACGACGTAAACTATGAAGGCTGGTTCAAGCTCGAGGAGTCCTTTGTCAACGGCAAGCCCGAAGGTCTCAAGCACTTTGGCTCGTGGCCCACAGTATATGAGGGACTCAGCAGCCTGCCGGAGCAGGTGCAGAAGAGCTGGTTCGGCTTCGACCATTTCTACAGCGACGCCTCATTTCCACAGGCCCTCGAGGTGATTTTCGACAAGCACCATGTGCGCTCACTCTACGACGTGGGCGGCAACACCGGCAAATGGGCCCTGCAGTGCGTGGGCTACAACCAGGATGTAGAGGTGACCATACTCGATTTGCCCCAGCAGATCAAGATGATGCAAGACAACACCGCCGGCAAGCCCGGCGCTGAGCGCATCAAGGGCCACGGCATCAACCTGCTCGACAAAAACGCCCTCTTCCCACAGCGCGAGGGCGGTCTCGACGCCATCTGGATGAGCCAGTTCCTCGACTGCTTCTCAATGGAAGAGATTGTGAGCATCCTCAGTCGCGCCAAGGCAGCCATGGGTCCCGACACCCGCATCTTTATCATGGAGACCCTTTGGGACCGCCAGAAATACCCCACCGCCGCATTCTCGCTCACTATGACCAGCCTCTATTTCTCTGCCATTGCCAACGGCAACAGCAAGATGTATAACACCGAGGACATGGAGAAATGCGTAAACGATGCCGGCCTCGAGGTAGAAACCATTCACGACGGCCTTGGCCTCGGCCACAGCATCATGGTTTGCAAACTTAAGAACTAACACAAAACACATACTAATATGACACGTTCAGAAATTGAAGAAAAAGTAAAGACTTTCCTTATTGAAGACCTGGAAGTAGATGAAGAAAACCTCTCTCCTGACGCAAAGCTCACCGACGACCTCGGCATCGACAGCCTTGACTTCGTTGACATCGTAGTGATTGTCGAGAAGCAATTTGGCTTTAAGATCAAGCCAGAGGAGATGGCCGGCGTGCAGACCCTCAGCCAGTTCTGCGACTACATCGAAAGCAAGTTAGGATAAACTACCCCAAGCCGAGATGGACACCACTCCCAGACACGACGACTGGAAAGGCACCACAGGCGGCACCACCTGGATGCAGCAGAAGCTGATAGCGTTCCTTGGGTGGATAAACCTGCCGTTTGCTTACAGCCTGATGGCGCTGGTGATACCTTTTTACATGATTTTCAATCACAAAGGGTACCTCGCACAATACCACTTTTTCCGCCGCCGCATGAGACACGGAGTGATGCAGAGTTTCTGGCACGTCTATCTCAACCACTTCACTTTCGGACAGATTATCCTCGACCGCTTTGCCACCTACGGCGGCGCTAAATTCAATGTAGAGATAGAAGGCAACGAGGTTTTTCTGAGCAAAATCAGCCAGCCCGAGGGATTTATCCAGCTCAGCAGCCACATCGGCAATTTTGAACTGGCCGGCTATATGCTCTCGCAAGACCAGAAGCCCATCAACGCACTGATTTTTGGCGGAGAGACCAACACGGTGATGCAAAACCGCCAGCGCATATTTGAGCACACCAACATCTCGCTCATACCCGTTGGCACAGACATGGCACACGTCTATGCCATGAACAACGCCCTGGAGCAAGGCGAGATAGTATCGATGCCCGGCGACAGAGTCTTTGGCTCGCAAAAGAGCTTCACCTGCGACTTTCTTGGCAGCAAGGCTGAGTTCCCCATGGGACCGTTTATCCTGGCAGCCACCCGGGAGGTGCCGGTGCTTAGCATCTTCGTCATGAAGAAGAGCACCCGCGACTATCAGATTTATGTACGCGAAGTCGCCCTGCCCGCCGATTGCACCGCCACCTCAGCGCGAGCCCGCTC
>JAZUHM010000122.1:0-2846 GCA_045641725.1 Bacteroidaceae bacterium
GGCGAGATACTGTTTATCGAGACAAGCCTGAGCAAAGGCAAAGGCAACAGGCTCACCCTCACCGGCAACTTGGGCGACGAGATGAAAGAATCGGCCACTTTGGCCCTCGAGTACATCAAAGCCCACGCCGACGAGCTCAAAATCGACCACCGCATCTTCGACAACTACAATATCCACATCCACGTGCCAGAAGGCGCCACACCAAAAGACGGTCCCTCCGCCGGCATCACCATTGCCACCTCTATCGCTTCGGCCCTCACCCAGCGCAAAGTACGCAACAAGGTGGCCATGACAGGCGAAATCACACTGCGCGGCAAAGTGCTGCCCGTGGGCGGCATCAAAGAGAAAATCCTCGCAGCCAAGAGAGCCGGAATCAACACAATCCTCATCTGCCGCGACAACCGCAAGGACATCGAGGAAATCCCCGACGTATATCTCAATGGCGTGACCTTTGAATACGTGGACAACGTGAGCGACGTCCTCAGCATCGCCCTATTAAACGAAAAGGTGGACAAAGCTATCCGTTTTGAAATAGAAGAAGACAAAAACAAGAAAGAAAACTAAAAATACGTGACTTTCACACTCCAACAAACAGACAATTCGGGCACACAAGCTCGCGCCGGCCTTATCCAGACAGACCACGGCCCCATCGAGACTCCGATCTTTATGCCAGTAGGCACGCTCGGCTCAGTAAAAGGTGTGCACCTCCGTGAGCTCAAGGACGATATCAAAGCCCAAATCATCCTCGGCAATACCTACCACCTCTATCTGCGCCCTGGAATCGAGATTCTCAAGAAAGCCGGCGGCCTGCACAAATTCAACGGCTTCGACCGCCCGATGCTGACCGACAGCGGCGGCTTTCAGGTATTCTCACTGGCCGGAATCCGCAAGCTTCGAGAGGAAGGTTGCGAGTTCCGCTCCCACATCGACGGCAGCAAGCATTTCTTTTCGCCCGAGGGAGTCATGGACATTGAGCGCGCTATCGGCGCCGACATCATGATGGCCTTTGACGAATGCCCGCCGGGAACATCAGACTTCGCCTATGCCCGCAAATCCCTCACCCTCACCCACCATTGGCTTGAGCGCTGCTTCAAGCGATTCAACGAGACAGAGCCGCTCTGCGGCTACAAGCAGTCGCTGTTCCCCATTGTGCAGGGCTGCGTCTTCAAGGAATTGCGCCAGGAGAGCGCCAAGTTCGTGCAGCAGTTCGACGCAGACGGCTATGCCATCGGCGGACTGGCAGTGGGCGAGCCCGTAGAGCAGATGTATGAGATGGTAGAGGTGGTAAACGAGATTCTGCCCACCGACCGCCCCCGCTATCTGATGGGAGTCGGCACACCGGTGAACATACTCGAGGCCATAGCCCGCGGCGTGGACATGTTTGACTGCGTAATGCCCACTCGCAACGGCCGCAATGCGATGCTCTTCACATCTCACGGCATCATAAACATGCGCAACCAGAAATGGCAGGACGATTTCTCGCCCGTAGATCCATACGGCACCGCGAGCGTCGATGCAATCTACACCAAGGCCTACCTGCACCACCTCTTCAAGGCCAAGGAACTGCTCGCAATGCAAATTGCCTCGATCCACAATCTCGCGTTCTACCTCTGGCTCGTTGGCGAGGCGCGCAAACACATCCTGGCCGGCGACTACCACACATGGTACCGCGCCATGGTGCCCCAAATCTCCCTGCGCCTGTAGAATAGATGCACGTCAATTATAACAAGCAACAACATCAAGCAACAGAACACCGACACAAAAATTTCCAACCACACTATCCACACCACGCATTATGCCCAGACATCCGTTTTCTCTCAAAGGTTTAATCCACAAGATCGGTGCCCCGATACGTCGCGGCGCTCACAAAGTCGTGGAGAAGGTGTTTGCGCCCATTTGGCGCCAGGTGCTGCGACCGGCGTGGCACGGGGTGTGCTGGTTTTTCAAGATGCTGTTTTGGCCGCTCACCTTTGTTTATCGCAAACTGCTCAAAAAGCACGTTGACCCCGTGATTGAACTTTGGCGCAGCAATCCGCCGCTAAACACAATCGACTGGTACATTATTAAATCCTTTATCAGCACCTATGTCTTCTGCATCGCGCTGATTTTGGCCGTGGTGATTGTGTTTGACGTCAACGAGAAAATCGACGCCCTCACTCGCGCCAACAAGGAATTCGGAGTGCCGATCTATCGCATCGCCACCGACTTCTATCTCAACACCATACCGTATTTTGCCAACCTCTTCAGCTCGCTGTTTGTCTTTATCTCGGTTATTTTCTTCACATCCAAACAGGCCGACCGCTCCGAGATTATTGCCATGCGTGCAAGCGGCATGAGTTTCAACCGTTTGCTGCGTCCCTACATCATTTCGGCATCATTTATCGGCCTGCTCACACTGGTGCTGGGCGCTTATGTGATACCGCGCTCCAACAAGGTCCGCACGGACTTCGACAATCAGTATCTCCACAAAAAGGTAATGGTGGTCAGCACCATAGAAAACAATGTGCAACTCCAGGTTGACACAGGCGTCATCGCTTTCTTCTCGATGTTTGACAATGCCAGCAATTCGGGCACCGGCTTCTCGCTCGACAAATTCCAAAACAAGAAGCTCGTCTCGCACCTTACCGCGCTGCGCATCCAGTATGACACCATCTCCGACACGCGCTACAAATGGCGCCTCTACAATTACCAGATCCGCCAAATGCGTGGCCTGCACGAAGAGGTGACAAGCGGATATTCGCTCGACACAATCATAGAAATCGAGCCCTCCGACTTGCTCTATACACGCAATCAGCAGGAGACCATGACCACTCCCGAAATCAGCGAGTACATCAGCCGCCAGAAAG
>JAZUHM010000123.1:0-6256 GCA_045641725.1 Bacteroidaceae bacterium
GAAAATATTATTGATTGGAGAATATAGCAATGTGCATTGGACTCTTGCCGAAGGTTTAAGAAAACTTGGGCACGAAGTTGTTGTTGTATCCAACGGCGATGGTTGGAAAAATTATCGGCGAGATATTTCTATTGTTCGAAAAAACACGTCTTTTCTTTCTGGAATATCATATTTGCTTCGCCTGGCTGTAGTTTTTCCAAAATTACGAAATTTTGATGTTGTACAATTAATAAATCCATTATTCTTAGATTTAAAGCCGCAAAAGATTTTTCCTTTTTACAAATATCTCAAACAACACAACAAAAAAGTTTATGTGGGCGCTTTTGGTATTGACAAATACTGGGTTAAGGCTGGCTTAGATTGTAAATCATTCAAATATAGTGATTTTAATATTGGAGAAAAAGTCCGCCAGAATGACGATAATTCTGCAATGATAAAAGAATGGCTAAATGGACCCAAAGGTGTGCTTAACGAAGAGATTGTTGCAGATTGTGACGGAATAATATCTGGTCTTTATGAAAACGACGTTTGTTATAGGCCGTATTTTGCTGAAAAACTGCATTTTATACCATTTCCAATAAATCTCGACTTGTACAAATCAAGAGTGCGAAAAGCCGAAAATGGCGTCGTAAAATTCTTCATTGGAATTCAGAAAACTCGCTCTAAATACAAAGGCACTGATATAATGCTGGCCGCTTTGAAAAGACTTCAAGTGGCCTACCCTACTGTCTGTGAGATTAAAATTGCGGAGTCTGTTCCTTTCGACGAATATGTTAAAATGTTGGATGATTCTCATGTTATCCTAGATCAGTTGTATTCATATACTCCTGCCATGAATGCGCTTCAGGCTATGGCGCAAGGTCTGGTGGTCGTAGGTGGTGGTGAAGAAGAAAACTATCATATTCTCGACGAGAAAGAACTTCGGCCAATAATAAACGTTTTGCCGACCGAAGAGTCTGTTTATGAGCAACTTGAGCAACTTGTGTTGCATCCAGAACGCATTGAGCAACTCTCCAGGCAAAGCATAGAATATATAAATCGGCACCATTCACATATTTTGGTTGCAAAACAATATATTGACTTTTATTCGCAATTTAAGTAGGATAAACAATGAGGAAAGCATCAAGAGAAATGGATAGTCAGTGGGCGCTTGAAGTTATGCGCAAAGCCCCATACATCACCGTCAGCTTCATTCGAGAGGATGGTACAGCATATGGCTTGCCTCTTTCAGTTGCGTCAAAAGATGACAATACTTGGTATTTTCATTGCGCTTTAGAGGGAGAAAAACTCAATGCAATCAAGGCTAATCCTGCCGTTTGTCTTACGGCTGTCACTCGTTGCACACCAACCGTTGGTCCCAAAGACAACTCGTTTACCTTGCAATTTAAATCGGCTATCGCTTTTGGCAAAGCTGAAATTGTGACAGAAAAAACTGAAAAGACTGAAGCCATGCGGCTTATATGTCAGCGATTTTTGCCGCAGCACATGGATGCTTTTGAGGCTTCTATTGCACGCAGTCTCAATCGAACAGCAGTTGTGCGTATCCGTCTCACTACCCCACCCTCTGGCAAGCGAAAAGAATATGACGAGAATGGTGAAGAAATGAAGTGGCAAAGAATGGAATAGTATTAGTTATTACTCATAAAATATCAAATGCGATTTACACAGAAATAAATCTTTTTTAAATATGCAATTTAAAGATAAGGT
Organism: Bacteroidaceae bacterium; assembly: GCA_045641725.1. GTDB lineage: Bacteria > Bacteroidota > Bacteroidia > Bacteroidales > Bacteroidaceae > UBA6382. The sequence continues at coordinate 1,708 of JAZUHM010000123.1, forward strand.
AATTGTGGTAACTGGCGGTGCACAAGGTATTGGTAGGTGTATTGTCAATGAATTTGCGATACAAGGAGCAGTCGTCTGTATTATAGACAAGAAACAGCTTGATTATTCTTTAAAAAATAACGGCATTTTCTTTCTTGGCGACATTGCCGATAAAGACGTGCTAGATAAATTCTGCAAACAAATTATTGAAACATTCGGGCACGTTGATTGCATAATCAATAATGCTCTTCCCATTATGAAAGGGATAGAGGAATGCTCGTATAAAGAGTTCCAATATGCTATGAGCGTGGGAGTTACGGCTCCGTTCTATCTCACCAAACTATTTCAAAAGCACCTTTCTCGGGACGCAAGCATAATAAACATCTCATCATCACGAGATAGAATGAGTCAACCGCAAACAGAAAGCTATACTGCAGCAAAAGGTGGTATAGCAGCTCTCACACATGCTTTGGCAGTGAGTCTCGCTGGTAAAGTACGTGTTAATTCAATATCGCCAGGATGGATAGACACAGATTATACAGTTTACTCCGGTCCTGATGCAATCCAACAACCTGCTGGTCGCGTGGGAAATCCGATGGATATAGCGAATATGGTACTCTTTCTTTGTTCTGACAAAGCGGGATTTATCACAGGCGAAAATATATGCATCGACGGTGGCATGACCAAACAGATGATTTATCATGGCGACTATGGTTGGTCGCTGAAAAATAACAAATAACTACATTATTAATATTAGATTATTATAAACATGAAGCAATTTTTCATTCTTATTGCAGCATCACTTATGCTGAGTGCTTGCAAAACTTTACACTCCGGCAGTGAAAACGATATTGATATATTTTATATTTGCAGTACAGAAGTGATGCATGCATATGATGACAACGGAACTGAAATATTCAACTCACGATTAGTGCCCGAAGACACGCTTGCTCTAAATGCCGAGCTCAAATTTGTAGGACAGAATTACGCACAAGGCTATCGCTATTTTGCGCCATATTATGAGCAGTTCACGTTTTCAGCAATATCTTTGCCGTCAGATTCATTTGCGTTGGCATATAACCATGCAAAAGCCGACATCACTCGCCGCTTTACAGAATATATGACAACCCAAAATAACGGTCGAAATTATGTGATTGTAGGTTTCAGTCAGGGCGCTATGCTTGCGCTTGATCTCCTCAAAGAAATGCCCGAGGAATATTTCAGCCGCTGCCGGGCTGTTTATATGATGGGATATCGCATAAGTGCCGAAGATGCCGCCCACAAACGCATAACCCCTGCAAAAAGTGCAACCAAAGGCAATGTTGTGTCCTTTAATAGTGTGATGCACCCATCTGCAATATGGCCATTTGTGGCTAAAGATGCTGCGACATGCATCAATCCAATCAATTGGCGAACAGATGCAAAACCTGCCACACTTATTTTTGACGGCGACACTGCCTCAGTGAGTGTTGATAAAAAGACACAGCAGCTGATTGTTTCTGGCCTGGACGAACAAAAATTTAAATTCCCTATAAGTGAAACAGGCAATCTTCACCATTGGGATTTATTATTCTATGCACCTCAAATTCACGAAAATATCTCGCGTAGAAATGCTCGAAGATAAATAGTTGAGCTCCATATTTTGCTTGAACGCCAAATATCGCTAACTTTGCAGAACATATAAAAACAACGAAACCATGAATATAGGAGACAAAATACCAGAAATTCTTGGCATTGACCAAAACGGAAATGAAATTATGAGCAGCGACTATCGTGGCCGCAAGATAGTGCTCTATAGTTATCCTAAAGCAAACACCAGTGGGTGCACCACCGAAGCTTGTTCGCTCCAATCACACAAAGCAGAACTTGCCGCTGCTGGTTATGAAATCATTGGTGTGAGCAAGGATCGTCAGGCGATTCAAAAGAAATTTGCTGATGAAAAAGGATTAGAGTTCCCACTCATTGCCGACACTGAAACCACTCTGCTTCAGGCTCTTGGCTGCTGGGGCGAAAAGGTCACTTGCGGTCGCCGCACCATTGGCATTCTTCGCACTACCTATCTTGTAAATGAAGATGGAGTAGTGGAACGGATCTATACTCCAAAGGAAATCAAGGCATACAAAAATGATATGTTTAAGCTCCTTGCCGACTCTGACGTCTTATAAGATTTATGTATAAAGTCAAAATAACAGCCATTCGCAAGACACAATACGACGACCTCATTGCGAAATACGAGAATCCCATTCTGCATGCATGTGATGTGCAAAAGGGACAGTCGTGGGTAAGTGTTGACGGGCAGCAGCCTAAGGGCCTATGCCCAGAGGCATGGAAGTCGATGCAAGAATTTGTGGAAGCTCTGGCACGCGGCGAAGGCGATTTTTATGAGGGCTGGATGAAAAATCCCTTTAGCGCGATGATAAGCTGCAATGATGGTTTTCGCCCGGTAAGCTTTTATATCGAAAGAGAACAATCTTAATTCCACTCTCCTACTCCCCTATAACTTTAAAATATGGAATACCTATCACAAGAATGCTACGACGCTTTGGTAGCGGAACTTGAACAACTCATAAACGTTGAATTGCCCAGAGTAAAAGACGCTATTGCAGAGGCACGCGCCCAAGGTGATTTGAGCGAAAATTTTGAATACCATGCTGCAAAACGTGAACAAGGCAAATTGTTGAGCAAGATTAAGTTCAAGCAACGAGTACTGCAGTTTGCCAGAGTGATGGACACATCAAATCTTGATGGCAACACTGTCGGATTGTTTCGCAAAGTGTCGATCACTAATCTCGCCAACAATACTCAGATGACATATACCATAGTTAATCCACATGAGGCAAATTTGCGAGAAGGAAAAATCTCAATCAAATCACCTATTGCGGACGCTCTCTTAGGCAAAAAAGCTGGCGAAACAGTCGAGGTCAAAGTGCCGTCAGGAATCCTTAATCTTAGAATAGACAGCATTTCTCTTTGATTATATTTCTAATTGTGGCAACGGGGGCTGAACAGAGCTAGATTCGGACATCGTGTATGCCGGTTGGTTCGCCTTCGATCACTTCTACATTGGCTGGACAGTTATAGATTGCGTCGTGTTCAAGTTTACATCCTTTTGGAATATAGACGGTGCGCAAATTGGGACAATTTTCTATTGCGTAGGACTCTAACACCTTTGTACCCTCGGGAAAAACAATCTCTTGCACTCCCATTTGGCGATAGATAGTATTCTTTTCGACCTTCTCGATTGGCATTAACGTAATGGTGGTCATTTGGGTTGGTATATAATAAATACTGGTGAGCTCGCCAAAATAATTCTTGCGATATACCACTCCATTCGCGGAACCAATCTCCTTGTTTTCCGGATCAACATAGCACATCATATCCTGTCCGGGATAAGCGTTCAGGCCGATGATATTATATGTTTCACCCAACGAGGTAATATTGCTGCCAATGTAAATATTGTTTACATTATCGGGCAGTGCCACCTCCGGATTAAACATAGTGAGTCTGAAACCTCCAGCGCTGTAAGGCAGGACGAGATCGGATTTGCTGTTTTTCACGCGACTGATATTAAAACCTTTAAACTGCCATTTATACTCAAACTGGTCATCGTCAAAGAGAATGATATCAGCCATTTCAGGCTGAAGGTGAGATGCACTGCTGGAACCAATGCTATATCGTGAAGTACTATTGGTGGGGTCGCAGATATACCATTGCGTTGTGCCGGTGCTAGATATATGGCAGGCATATAACCAGGCATGACCAAAATAATCTCTGGATGTCACATACCATCCATTGACACCAACACACGGAATACCCTGGCTAATGAGGGCTGCTTTGAGCAGATTGGAATATCCTTGGCATACACCCTTACGATTCTTAAACACCTCGTAGGCGTTGTTATTGCCTTCTGAATAAGTAACGTAGCTGTGTACCCATTTATTGAGAGCCGTAATCTTTTCACCATTAGAGTTGATGCCGTTGCATTGTGCAGTGGCGGCAGCTTTGATTTCTTCAAATTGCTCATCGGTGATACCCAAACTGCTACGGTCAAGAGCTCGCTGCGGGTCAATAGCCCAAATTAGAGTGTTGAATTTTTCGTAATCAGTGCCAGTAAGTACCTTTGCATTATCAGGTTGCGAGTAGCTCGGGGAAAATGAAGTGGAAATACCTGTGCTCTCTGGAGTATCGGTAAAAGAAGCAAGTTCTTCCTCGCCATTACATGCGCACAAACCGACACACAAACCCACTGCCATAAAGAAATTGATACTTTTCATAAATGTAATATATTAGTTTTGTTGACAAAGTTAATTAATAAATTCAATATAGTTGTCAAAACAAACCATGAACTCATATAATTTGAAGAAAATTATTGTTGTCCGGTAAAAAAATACTATGATTGAGCCGTATCCTCCTCCCCAAATCGCGTAAGAAGCGATTTGGAGAGGAGCCTTGAGAGGCACCACCAGCCACAAAAGATAATGCGACGACGGTGTCGGTGGGCTCGAAGAGCCAGAAGGGTACGAAGGCGCTATTTCCAAAGCAAATTGCCTTATAAAAAATACTTAGTGCG
>JAZUHM010000124.1:0-7542 GCA_045641725.1 Bacteroidaceae bacterium
CCTTATTATATATTGTATATGCAAAAAAAGTGCAGATTTCTTTGGTGGATTGAAAAATTGTTGTACTTTTGCAATGCACTTGAGGAAGTGAGAGGTCCAAAGCGGGCTTCTCACTTTTGGTTATAAATGCCTTGGTGCATAATTTTTAAATAAAATTCTATGATTGAAAAAGAAAAAGTAAGAGTCCTTGTTGACCAGTGGCTTGAGGGTAAGGAGTATTTCCTTACGGATTTGACCGTTTCGACCGACGACCGCATTGTGGTGGAGATTGACCACAAGGAGGGTGTGTGGATTGAAGACTGTGTGGAATTGAGCAAGTTTATCGAGGATAATCTCGATCGCGAGGTAGAGGACTATGAGCTTGAGGTGGGCAGCGCCGGCATCGGCCAGCCTATGAAGGTGCTTCAGCAGTATATCAACAATGTGGGCAACGAGGTGGAGGTGCTTACCGCCGCCGGCAAGAAGCTCAAGGGTGTGCTGGCTGCGGCTGACGAAGAAGGCATCACGCTCACTGTGCAGAAGAAGGTGAAGCCAGAAGGCGCCAAGCGACCTGTGCTGGTGGACGAAGACGTGCGTATGGCCTATGCCGACACTAAGGAGGTAAAGGCTGTGATCAAATTTTAGGCTGAGGCCTTGTGTGAGACCGACGACTGTGGGTTTGCTGCGGCCGTTGTCTCATCAGGAGTGCTGGCAGATGCGGGCGTGTCGCTGTAGGCCGCTGCGTGTTGCCCCTGCACTGTAATGTGACAATATAAAACAATAAAATATATCAAAATGGCTAAGAAAAAAGAAGAGACAATAAGTCTGATAGAGACTTTTGCCGAATTTAATGAAACCAAAAGTATTGACGCGGCCACATTGGTGAGCGTGCTGGAAGAGAGTTTTCGCAGCGTGATTGCCAAGATGTATGGCTCCGACGACAATTATGATGTCATCGTCAACCCACAGAAGGGCGACTGCGAGATTTATCGCAACCGCGTGGTAGTGGCCGACGATGAAGTGAAGGACGACAACCGCGAGATCTCACTCTCTGAGGCTCAGAGCATTGCCTCTGACTATGAGGTGGGCGAGGATGTGAGCGAGCGCATTGACTTTGCAAGCTTTGGTCGCCGCGCCATCCTCAATCTGCGCCAGACCCTGGCCGGCAAAATCCTTGACCTGGAGCACGACGCGCTCTACAATAAGTACAAGGACCGCGTAGGCGAGGTAGTGAGCGCAGAGGTTTATCAGGTGTGGAAGAACGAGATGCTGCTCGTGGATGACGAAAACAATGAGCTGCTGATGCCTAAGAGCCAGCAGATACCTGGCGATTTTTTCCACAAGGGCGATATCGTTAGAGCCGTGGTTTGGAAGGTGGACAACGCCAACAACAATCCTAAGATCTTCCTCAGCCGCACCGCTCCTGAGTTCCTGCAGCGCCTGCTCGAGGCCGAAGTGCCAGAAATCAACGACGGCCTTATTACTGTCAAGAAGATTGCCCGCATACCTGGTGAGAGAGCCAAGATTGCCGTAGAGAGCTACGACGACCGCATCGACCCTGTAGGAGCCTGCGTGGGCGTCAAGGGCCGCCGTGTGCACGGCATCGTTCGCGAGCTGCACAATGAGAATCTCGATGTGATTAACTATACCTCTAACGTTCAGCTCTTTATGCAGCGCGCTCTGGCTCCAGCCACAGTCTCACGCATTGAGCTCGACAACGACAATCTCAAGGCACAGGTCTATCTCAAGCCAAAGGAGGTGTCGCTCGCAATCGGTCGTGGCGGTCTCAATATCAAGCTGGCCAGCATGATCACCGGCTACACCATCGACGTATTCCGTGAGGCCGCAGACGATGAACCCGAAACCGACGATATCTACCTCGACGAGTTCACCGACGAGATTGATGTGTGGGTGGTAGAGGCGCTCAAGAACGCCGGCTACGACACAGCCCGCCAGGTGATGGCTGTGCCACGCGAAATCCTCGCCGACGAGGCCGACCTCGAATTTGATACAGTAGATGACGTATTGAGAATTCTCCATTCAGAGTTTGAACAGGAATAATCCGCCCGCAACAGCCGCAGATTGTTTCGCCAAGAACACAGAGAATTTCAGTCAAGACCAATAATAACAAACGAAAACCCTAATTAATGAGCGTTAGATTAAATAAAGTATTAAAAGAATTCAATATCGGTTTGCAGACAGCCGTAGATTTGCTCGCAAAGAAGGGCTTTGCTGTTGAGGCCGACATGAATACCAAGATCACAGATGAGCAATACGCCATCGTGAAAGACGCTTTTGGTCAGGACAAAAGCCAGAAAAAGGCAGCCGAAGACCTTAGCACCAAGCGCGCCACTGTCAAGAAGACAGCACAGCCCAAGCCGGCAGTAGAAGAGATAAAGACCGTTCTGCCAGAGCAGCCCCAGTTTAAGACAGTGGGCAAGGTAGATCTCGATAGTCTCAAGCCCAAAGCCGAAGCTAAGGCCGAGCCAAAGCCACAGCCCAAGCCCGAACCAAAGCCGCAGCCAAAGCCACAGCCCAAGCCGCAGCCAAAATCCGAGCCCAAGCCACAGCCTAAGCCGCAGCCCAAGCCAGCTCCTGCTCCACAGCCAGCCCCAGAGCCCAAACCGGCTCCTAAGGCGAGCGACGAGGTGTTCCGCCCAGGCAAGCCCGTGACCATTGAAGGCCCGAAGGTGCTCGGCACCATCGACCTCTCAAGCATCAACGAGAATACCCGCCCTAAGAAAAAGAGCAAGGAGGAACGCAAGAAGGAGCGCGACGAGAAATTGCGCCAGCAGTTTGCTGTGCCAGGCAACAAGAAGAAGCGCAACCGCACCCAGCCCAACAAGGTGGATATCAACGCCGAGGCCCAGAAGGTGAACGACGAAAGCCGCCAGCAGCGCAATCAGTCGCAGCAGAACAATGGCAATAAGCAGCGCAACAAGCACGATAAGAACAACAAGGCAGCCGCCAATGTGGCTATCAAGCCAGCTGTGTCTGACGAAGATGTAGCAAAGGAGGTAAAGAAGACCCTTGCCCGTTTGCAGAGCAAGAAGGCCTTTGCCAGCGGTGCCAAGTATCGCCGTGAGAAGCGCGACCAGATTCGCGAGCAGATGGAGATGCAGGCCAATGAGGAGGCATCAGAAAGCAAAGTACTCAAACTCACCGAATTTGTGACCGCCAATGAATTGGCCAGCATGATGGACGTGCCGGTGAACAAGGTAATCGGTACCTGCATGAGCATCGGCATGATGATCAGCATCAACCAGCGTATGGATGCCGAGACCATCAATATGGTAGCCGAGGAGTTTGGCTTCAAGACAGAGTATGTGAGTGCTTCTGTGTCGGAGGCCGTGCAGGAAGAGGCCGACCAGATTGAAGACCTCGAGCCACGCGATGCCATCGTGACCGTAATGGGCCACGTTGACCATGGTAAGACCTCTTTGCTCGACTGGGTGCGTAAGAGTAATGTGATTGCCGGCGAGGCCGGTGGCATTACCCAGCATATCGGCGCCTATAATGTGACTCTGGAGAACGGCCGTCACATCACATTCCTCGATACTCCGGGCCACGAGGCCTTTACCGCCATGCGTGCCCGTGGTGCTCAGGCTACCGATATCGCTATTATCATCATCGCAGCCGACGACGACGTGATGCCTCAGACCAAGGAGGCCATTGCCCACGCCCAGGCTGCCGGTGTGCCAATGGTATTTGCAATCAATAAGATAGATAAGCCGGGTGCAAACCCAGACAAGGTCAAGGAGTCGCTTGCCAATATGAACCTGCTCGTAGAAGAGTGGGGCGGCAAGTATCAGAGCCAGGATATCTCGGCCAAGCAGGGCCTTGGTGTCAACGACCTGCTCGAAAAGGTGCTGCTCGAGGCCGACATGCTCGAACTCAAGGCAAATCCTAACCGCAAGGCTACTGGTACAATCATCGAGTCTTCGCTCGACAAGGGCCGCGGTTATGTTGCCACCATCCTGGTGAGCAATGGTACCCTGCGCGTCGGCGACAATGTGATTGCCGGCACCTGCTATGGCCGTGTGAAGGACCTCACCGACGAGCGTGGCCGCAAGGTTAAGGAGGTCGGCCCATCAAGAGCCGCCACTCTGCTCGGTCTGAACGGTGCGCCACAGGCTGGCGACACATTCCATGTGATGGATAGCGAGCCAAAGGCCCGCGAGATCGCCAACAAGCGTCTGCAGCTCCAGCGCGAGCAGGGTATCCGCACCCAGCACCGTATTGGTCTGGAGGAAATCGGCGCCCGCATCGCTATGGGTGGCGTAGAAGAACTGAATATTATTGTCAAGGGCGACGTTGACGGTTCTGTAGAGGCACTCTCAGACTCGCTCATCAAGCTCTCTACCGAGAAGATTCAGGTCAATGTGATTCACAAGGCCGTTGGTCAGATTTCGGAGAACGATATTGTGCTCGCTGCCGCTTCCAAGGCAATTATCATCGGCTTCCAGGTTCGTCCGAGCAAGGGCGCCCGCACCGAGGCCGACAAGCAGGGCGTAGATATCCGCCTCTACTCAGTGATCTACGATGCTATCGAAGAGGTTAAGGAGGCAATGGAAGGCTTGCTCAAGCCTATCGTCAAGGAAGAGGTCACTGCCCAGATCGAGGTGCGCCAGGTATATCGCATCAGCAAGGTTGGTCTTGTGGCCGGTGCCTATGTCGTTGACGGCAAGGTGTCGCGCAGCAACAAGGCCCGCTTGATCCGCGACGGTATCGTGGTCTTCACCGGCGAAATCAATGCCCTCAAGCGCTTTAAGGATGACGTGAAGGAAGTGAGCACCAACTTTGAGTGTGGTATCTCGCTCACCAATTGCAACGACATCCGTGAAGGCGATACCATTGAGACCTATCAGGAAATCGAAATACGCCAGAAACTCTAATCGCCGAGGATTATATTGTCCGGCGAGAGAGCGTTTGTGGCAAGATGGTTGCATACTCTGCCGTTCCCAGTGCTAAACAAGGAGCGGCAGAGGCTGTGGCCTAAGTTTATATAGACTAATAAACAGATTATCATGTCTGCAGTAGATATCGTAATTATACTAATTCTCCTATGGGGTGCCCACAGCGGATGGAAGGCAGGTTTTATAAAAGAAGTGTTTTCCGTCTGCGGTTTTGCAGTGGGGCTGCTTATAGCAGTATTGGCCTATAAACTGTTTGGCGAACATCTCTGCCCGGCCTTGGGCTCGCACAGCACATTGTCGTTTTGTCTCTACATGTTTGCCTTTGTGGCATTGTGGGTGATAGTGCCAGTGCTGCTTGGCAGCTGGGCCGTGAAAATGGGTGGCAAAGTCAGCGACCCGTTAAGCGGCTGGGTTTGCAAACTGATTGGCGCCCTTGTGGGATTGCTGAAGTATTATGTCTTGATAAGCTTTGTGTTCAGCGCGATGGCTTATGTGGGCATTATCAATCAGCAGAAGAAGTCTGAGTCGCTGTTCTATAAGTATGTGTCGGTGCTGGGAGATGCTGTCTTTCAGGACAATACCATATTGGAGGAGAGCGGCGAATTGGACGAAAAGACTGTGATAATCAAGTTTGACAGAAAAGATTCTTTGCACGTAGATGCCCCAAAATAACGAAAATACATTTATCCGAGAAGTAGCCGACAAGGACTATGAATACGGCTTTACCACCGACATTGAGACCGAGATAATAGAAAAAGGCCTCAGTGAGGAGGTGGTGCGCCTTATCTCCATGAAGAAGGAAGAGCCCGAGTGGTTGTTGGAATTTCGTTTGAAAGCATTCAGATATTGGCAGACTCAGCAGCAGCCTGAGTGGGGCCATGTCAAATTGCCGGAGATAGATTACCAGGCTATTTCCTATTATGCAGCACCTAAGACCAAGGCCGACAACGGCAAGAAGGAGATAGACCCTGAGTTGGAAAAGACTTTCGACAAGCTCGGCATCCCTCTGCATGAGCGCCTGGCATTGAGCGGCGTTGCCGTAGATGCCGTGATGGACTCGGTGTCTGTCAAGACTACGTTTAAGGAGAAACTTGCCGAGAAAGGAATAATCTTCTGCTCAATCTCAGAGGCCGTAAAGCAATATCCCGATTTGGTGAGAGAATATCTTGGCACCGTGGTACCCTATCGCGACAATTTCTTTGCCGCTCTCAACAGCGCAGTGTTTAGCGACGGCTCTTTTGTGTATATCCCCAAAGGAGTGCGCTGCCCTATGGAGCTCTCTACCTATTTCCGCATCAATGCCATGAACACCGGCCAGTTTGAGCGCACGCTGATAGTGTGCGACGACGGCGGCTATGTGTCTTATCTGGAGGGCTGCACAGCCCCAATGCGAGATGAGAATCAACTGCATGCGGCCATCGTGGAGATTGTGGTAAACAAGGATGCCGAGGTGAAATATTCCACCGTGCAGAACTGGTATCCCGGCGACAAGAACGGCAATGGCGGCGTTTATAACCTCGTGACCAAGCGTGGTCAGTTGCGTGGCGCCAATAGCAAGCTTTCGTGGACTCAGGTAGAGACCGGCTCTGCCATCACCTGGAAATATCCGAGCTGCGTGCTGCAGGGAGATAATTCTGTGGCTGAGTTCTACAGCGTGGCTGTGACCAACAACTATCAGGAGGCCGACACCGGCACCAAGATGATACATGTGGGCAAGAATACCCGCAGCACGATAGTGAGCAAGGGTATCTCTGCAGGCCATAGCCAGAATTCCTATCGCGGTCTTGTCAAGACTGGCAGCAAGGCAGAGGGTGCGCGCAACTACTCAAGCTGCGACTCATTGCTCCTGAGCGACACCTGTGGTGCCCACACATTTCCGTATATCGACGTTAATAACGACACGAGCGTGGTGGAGCACGAGGCTACGACCTCCAAGATATCCGAGGAGCAGCTGTTTTATTGCAACCAGCGCGGCATTCCGCCCGAGGAGGCAGTGGGTTTGATTGTCAACGGCTATGCCAAGGACGTGCTCAATAAGCTGCCGATGGAGTTTGCCGTTGAGGCGCAGAAACTCCTATCAGTTTCGCTCGAAGGCTCTGTAGGCTAATGGCCTGATCACTTAATTGCCAATAAAATAAATAGATAACCTTATACTCTCAAATGCTTGAAGTTAAGAATTTACATGCCTCAGTAGAAGGCAAAGAGATATTAAAAGGTATAGACCTCGTGATCAATCCCGGCGAGGTGCATGCCTTGATGGGCCCTAACGGTTCTGGCAAGAGCACCCTGAGCAATGTGCTTGTGGGTAATCCGCAATACACTGTGACTGAGGGCGAAATCACTTTCAATGGCAAGGACCTTCTGGCAATGCCGGCCGAAGACCGCAGCCACGAGGGCTTGTTTATGTCGTTTCAGTCGCCAGTAGAAATTCCTGGTGTCAGCATGAACAATTTTATGCGAGCAGCCATCAATGCCAAGCGCAAATATCAGGGACTTGCCCCTATCAGCGGCGCCGACTTTCTCAAACTCGTGAAGGAGAAGCGCTCGCTTGTGGGCCTCGACGCCAGCCTCACCCGTCGCAGCGTGAACGAGGGATTCAGCGGTGGCGAGAAAAAGCGCAACGAAATCTTCCAGATGGCCATGCTTG
>JAZUHM010000125.1:0-2392 GCA_045641725.1 Bacteroidaceae bacterium
CTTGTCGGTCACGCCTGGGATAATACCAAACTTCTTGCGGTCGCCACGGGTAAAGCGGCCCGAGAGGCCCTCGGCTGGAGTCGCGAGGATACTGTAGTTGTGCTGATATTTGTCGCTGAACTGGTTGGCACGGTCGCGCATGTACGACACAATCTTCAAACCGAGCTCCTGTGCCTCTTCGCTCTCGCCATGGTGGTGGCCAACGAGGGCAATCAAACACTCAGCCAAGCCGATAAAGCCGATGCCGAGGGTACCTTGGTTGATAACAGACTCAATAGTGTCGTTTGGTTTAAGAGCATCTGCGCCATTCCACAGACGTGTCATCACGATAGGGAACTGCTTCACCAAAGCAGTGCGCTGGAACTCATAGCGCTCGTTGAGCTGCTTGGCAGTCACCTCGAGCAGATTGTCGAGCTTAGCGAAGAATGCGTTGATGCGGTCCTCTTTCTTCTCGATAGACATGCACTCGATGGCGAGGCGCACAATGTTGATGGTAGAGAACGACAAGTTGCCACGACCGATTGAAGTCTTGTCGCCGTAGCGGTTCTCAAACACGCGTGTGCGGCAGCCCATGGTTGCAATCTCGTACTTATAGCGCTCGGGATCGTCTGGAGTCCATTTCTCATGGAAGTTATATGTGGCGTCGAGGTTCACAAAGTTAGGGAAGAAACGACGCGCTGTCACCTGGCAGGCATACTTATAGAGGTCGTAGTTGGGGTCTGTAGGCAGATAGCTTACGCCCTTTTTCTTCTTCCAAATCTGGATTGGGAAAATAGCAGTGGAACCATTGCCCACGCCTTCGTATGTAGATTTCAGAATCTCGCGGATAATGCAGCGGCCCTCGGCTGAGGTGTCGGTACCGTAGTTGATAGAGCTGAAAACCACCTGATTACCACCGCGCGAGTGGATGGTATTCATATTGTGTATAAACGCCTCCATAGCCTGATGCACGCGACCTACAGTGCGGTTGATGGCGTGGTGAAGCACGCGCTCCTTGCCAGTCATACCGGTCAGTTCGCACATCACATAGTCGGGGAACTTGGCATCATAGAGGTCGCTGTAGTCCTCGCCGTCAAAAGCCTCAAGGCACTTAACCTCCTCTATGAACGAAGAGCGCACAAATGGGGCAAGATAGAAGTCAAACGCAGGAATGGCCTGGCCACCGTGCATTTCGTTCTGGGCAGTTTCCAATGAGATACAGGCAATTACGCTGGCGGTTTCAATACGCTTGGCAGGGCGGCTCTCGCCATGACCGGCCGAGAAACCGTAGTTGAGAATCTTGTCGAGCGGATGCTGCACACAGGTGAGACTCTTGGTTGGGTAATAGTCCTTGTCGTGCACGTGCAACAGATTATTCTTAACCGCCTCGCGCGAAGATTCCGACAAGAGGTAGTCATCCACAAACGGCTTTGTGCTCTCGCTCGAGAACTTCATCATCATACCGGCAGGAGAGTCGGCATTCATGTTAGCATTCTCGCGGGTAATGTCGTTGTTCTTAGTATTGATAATGTCAAAGAAGTTGTCGGTCATCTTTGCATTGCGGGCAATACGACGCTTATTACGATAAGCAATGTAAAGCTTGGCAACCTCCTTACGCGGACTCTTCATCAACTCGTTTTCCACGAGGTCTTGAATCCCTTCCACCTCCATCTGCTCCTTACCGATCATTCCAATTCGGTCGGCGATTCTCTGAATCAGGCTTTCGTCCTCACCTCTTTCAGACTGGAGCATCGCTTTGCGTATAGCAGCCTTGATTTTCTCTTCGTTGTAGCCAACTATACGACCATCTCTTTTTATAACTGTCTGTATCATTGATATTTAAAAATGTTAGTTAATTATCTATTATAATTGCGCCGCTTTTCGACATTACAAAAGTACAACAAAGCTACAAAACAAACAACTTTTTTGCCAAGAAATTTTCAAAAAATTTTCATCGAAATTTTGTTTTGGAAAACTTTTTGCAATTTCAAAAATCGCAACTATTTGATTTTCATATATTTAACTTTTCGTTTTGGAAAACTTTCACAACTCCCGCACCCACAAAAGTTTTCCAAGAATAAAACACACCCTTTTTGCACGTTATCCAAAAGCAAAAACTTTCATCACCACCCCGTTACCATCTAAAGTACTCATTTCCACTGCAAAAGCGACCTCACATCACCCACTTTTGCGCCTCGCGTATAACATATAATATAATGTACGCGCGAGGAAATCATCATCCATCCACACACAAATCGACCTGGCTTCACCCAGCACACAAACACCACCTTCCAACGGCCCTCCACCCCACCCCATGCACAGCAATACCCAAACTTTCTCCGACTAAATTTCATCCAACATCGCACTAAAAAAATTATGTTGCGTTCTAATTTCCGTTCACAGCGCTGTGAAC
>JAZUHM010000126.1:0-2244 GCA_045641725.1 Bacteroidaceae bacterium
GAAAGAGCACACGCTTTGCCAGCGTATATGTGCCTCTCAACGGTGTCTATAAGTTCAACGTGCCAGACACCCGCGTCTTCCTCTCGCCATACGCCGGTCTCAACTTCAAGGTGAACCTCGTAGGAAAGCAGCAGCTCCTCATTCCTGACAAGAAAATCAACTTCTTCGACAGCAAAGAGGACCTCGGACTCGATGCACACCGACTTCAGTTCGGACTCAACCTCGGCCTTGGCGTTGACCTCCGCTACTTCTTCCTCGGCTACCGCTTCAATGCCGACTTCACGAAGTATGCTGACGAGGCCAAGACACGCACACACCTGCTCTCGATTGGCGTCACATTCTGATGCCTTTCGACATTGCAAAAATACTCAGAAAACTATCATTTCTGACACAAGGACCACAGAGAGACGCATTTTGCGTCTCTTTTTTTGCATTTCTATTTCCGCAACCGGGCAATCAGGCCTCTTCCCATTTACAACCCGACACTCGGCAGCGCCAACTCACCGGCATGTGCTCTGCGTTTTGCAATCTGTTTCGTTTATCTGCAAGGCTGGAGCCTTGCCTTGGGCTTCGGCGTAAGCCAGCGCCTTGTCGAACAGAGGAGACTTATAGGTGGATAAATTAAAAAGGCCGGCAACTGGTGAGCTGCCGACCTGTAGATAATTAGAAGGACGTGTGTCCCAAAAGAATGATTAGTAAATTACTTTTCTGTTATCTGAGATTAATAAACATCAGACAAGAAATTGATTTTTATTTCAGGATTCTCGTTGTCAATCACTATTGGAACGTAAAATGCCATATTATAATCATCATACAAAATGTTTCCAGACTTAACTTCGTATTTGTCAACCCAGTTTTCTCCTACTCTCTCTCTAGTGTATTTAAATTCACCCATCGATAAATCATCAACTGACACTATATATCTGCCTGTGTTGTCGCGTCCTGTAGGACAATCAATTTTTATATTGATTGTGCTATACATTGGCACACTCACACCAGAAGATGTGATTTCTGATTTACCCTTACCGCAGATGGTGTATGATAGTGCTCCTGACTGATCTTTTATGCTGTTGATGGTTGTGAGCTTCACGTCGCCGAATGACTGTGCGCTCTCGGCGTTCTTTGCACATACTGCGTATGGAACGGCAAATCCTATCTGCGTAGTGCCCGAGATGGTGTAGTCTGTGCCACCCTTAGGGTCAATCTCCATGGTCATAGGAACCTTGAAGTTGTGAGCCACTTTATCGAATGGGAACTCGCCGAAGTTGGCAACCTTGTTGTTGGATGTTGCTGTGCCGTCGATACCAAGGCGAATCTGGACGACACCGTTAGCATTGGTCTGGGCTGTACCTTCACGCTCGATGATTGCGTTTTCTGCGCCGATGCAGCTTATCTTGTATCGGAATCCGACAGTAGTGTTGGCGATGAGTTCGCCGCTGGCATCGCGAAGTTCTGCCTGGAAAGGCGATGCGGCAAGTCCCTGTGCCATGGCAGCGATGCAGCATGTCATAAGGGCGATGAGTGTAAATATCTTCTTCATGTTATTCCTGTTTTAATTGTTTCTGACTTTGGTTATTTTACGATGATTTTGCGAGCCATTACGACTTTGCCCTGACGTGAGAGCGAGACGACGTAGATGCCGCTGTTGAGGCTGAGGGCGATGCCTTTTGTGGAGTTTTGCATGACCACTAGCCTACCCTGCATGTCGTAGATGTGGCAAGTGTATTCGCCCTGGGCATCCACCTCGATGCTGCCCTTGCGGATGCTGATGGCCACGTCTTCGAGGTCGTCCTCGTCGAGAGCCGTCACCACGTCGGGTGGCAGAGCCATAATGTTGATTGACTGCGTGGTCATCGAGCCGCCTTCGCTCATAGCCGACAAGCCAAAAGCGCCAATAGTGGCCTTACCCGAACCACCCGTGCCGCTAAGCGTCATGTGGGCCGTTCCGACAGACTGCCCCCATGCAGCCACGCCCACAAAGAGCGCAAGCATTAGTAACAGATGTTTCATGATTTCTGTATGTTTAGAATTATTTGCTTGCTGAGAAAAAGAAACGCCTTCCGACAATGCCAAAAAAGACATCGTCGGAAGGCTATATAATGCAGGTATAGAGGCGGTTAGCTTACCCCCCCCTATAATACTGAGTATCAATCTGTTATGTGTATATGTATTCCTTCTGAAATCCATCATTGAACATAGTTGCATAAAACCACCATGAAGCAAAAGTAACAATAATTCACAAAT
>JAZUHM010000127.1:0-2090 GCA_045641725.1 Bacteroidaceae bacterium
CTTTGTCAGTATGAAGATGGCCAACAGACTCAAGGCATTTCCTGCTACACCCAAAAGGTCGTAGATGGCATAGCGCTGCAGGGCGATGAAGACGTAGCCAATGTTCTTGACAACAAACTGTATCAGGGTGAAAATGATGGCAATGATCATCACGACGCGCAGGTCTTCGCCGCTGATGGCGTTGATGTGGAGCAGCGCAGGGAGGTCGACGAGATAGGCCAACGGTAGTGCCACAACACCCATGGCCAGCGCGATGAGCGAGAGCATGAACAGTGTGCTTGTCAGGTAGGCCCGTCCTTTCTCGTAGTTGCCGGTAGAGATGCTCTCTGCGAGATAGTTGCGCATGCCGTTGCCCAGTCCCACGTCGAAAAACGTGAAATAGTAGAGCACATTTGTGATGGCGAGCCATACTCCGTAGATGTCCTTGTTGAGGTAGTCGATGCTCAAGGGCAAGAGGAGGTAGGAACACACAATACCTGCCACTTTCAGGAATGCAGAAAGCAGCACGTTGGTTCGCAGCATTTTTGTGCGTGAGTCGGTATGTTGTCCTTTGAGGCTGTTATTCACTTAATAAAGCGTCGTCTTGTGGTCCCGAAAAAGTGCGAAACTGTGCGTGGCGTTTTTGCAACATTTCCGGTCGAAGTAGGATGATTTTATAAAACCCACTTTCATTTGTGGAGCAAAATTACTGCGTTTTACGCGAATATGCAAATAAAAAAGCTTTTTTCTATCATTTTTGCTTGCGAGACTCAGTAAAATGACGTAATTTTGCGCAAAAATTATAAAATCATATATATGAAAGCCTCACTACAGACTCTAAATTCCGCAGCAGACAACATTCGAGTATTGGCTTGCAGTATGGTAGAAAAAGCTAAATCCGGACACCCCGGCGGTGCCATGGGTGGTGCTGATTTTATCAACGTGCTCTACAGCGAATACCTCATCCACGATCCTAAGGACGCCACTTGGGTTTGTCGCGACCGTGTGTTCCTCGATCCCGGTCACATGTCGCCCATGCTCTATTCTCAGCTGGCGCTCGTAGGACACTTTACCCTTGAAGAACTCCAGACTTTCCGCCAGTGGGGCACCGTTTGTCCCGGACACCCTGAGAAGTGCTTCGAACGCGGCATCGAGAATACTTCAGGTCCTCTCGGTCAGGGCCACACCTTCGCCGTTGGTGCTGCCATCGCAGCCAAGGCCATGTATGCCCGCACCGGCAACCCCGGTTTCAAGCGCGAGAAGATCTATGCCTACATCTCTGACGGCGGCGTGCAGGAGGAGATCAGTCAGGGCGCAGGTCGTATGGCCGGTACGCTCGGTCTTGACAACCTCATCATGTTCTACGACTGCAATGAGATTCAGCTTTCGACCAAGACCAGCGAGGTCAGCACCGAAGACACCGTCATGAAGTATCGTGCCTGGAACTGGCTCGTTCTTGAAATCGACGGTAACGACGCACAGCAGATTCGCGACGCTCTCGACACCGCCATTGCTGAGCCCAACCGTCCTACCCTCATCATTGGCCATTGCGTGATGGGCAAGGGTGCTCGCCAGGCTGACAACAGCAGCTACGAGAACACCTGCAAGACCCACGGCGCACCCCTTGGTGCCGACGCTTGGCGCAACACCGTCATCAACCTCGGCGGCAATCCCGATGATCCCTTCGTCATCCGCGATGAGGTGAAGGAACTCTATGCTGAGCGTGCAGCCGAACTCGAGAAGATTGTCGGCGAACTCAAGGCTGAAGAGGCTGCTTGGGCTGAGGCTAACCCCGAAAAGGCTGCTAAGCAGGCAATGTGGTTCAGCGGCAAGGCTCCCGAGCTTCCCTGGGACAGCGTAGTGCAGAAGCCCAATGGCCCCACTCGCGCTGGTAGCTCCGCAGTTCTCGGCATGCTTTCCGAACATTGTGAGAACATGATTGTCAGCTCTGCCGACCTCTCCAACAGCGACAAGACTGTCGGCTTCCTCAAGCACTCCTATAATATTACACGCGATGATTTCGGTGGCGGCTTCCTCCAGGCCGGTGTTGCTGAGCTCACCATGGCTTGCGTCTGCATCGGTATTACCCTCCACGGTGGTTTCATCACCGC
>JAZUHM010000128.1:0-4522 GCA_045641725.1 Bacteroidaceae bacterium
TGCATGCTCTAGATAAGTGCCCACGCCCAGTTCATCTTGCGAGGTGGCATTATTGAGCCAGTACTGGCCTTGTATGTCATAGGTCTCCTGTTCCTTGGTGGAATAGGCGGCGGCGAGATATTGTATGGAGGAGTGGTTGTTGTGTTTATAGGTTATTCCAAAGGAGCCGAAATAGGTACGGAATACGTCTTTTTCCTTGCCATCGAAATCTACGTGGAAGGAGTAAGGACTGTCTTGCGTGCCAAAGGTAGTGCGGCGGTCTATGGGCTCGAAATTGTAGAGATTGTTGGAGATATTGCCTATAAAATCGAGAGTCCAATGCTTGGAGGGCGACCACGAGGTATAGTTCTGATAGTCAATGAAGTGTGGGTCATACTCACCATTGGTGTCGGTGGAGCCAAGGAGGTATTTATTGGTCTTGTAGCGCAAGCCGTTCATCATCGAGAAATGCTGGTTGCCAAATCCCACATAGGCATCGGCGCCCATGAGGCTGCCGGCCAGCGAGGCTTCAAATTGCTCAGGGCGTTTGTAGGTGATGTCGAGCACCGACGACATCTTGTCGCCATAGCGCACAGGGAATCCGCCCGCAGAGAAATCAATGTCTGCCACCATATTGCTGTTGATAATAGAGAGGCCCTCCTGATTGCCCGAGCGCACAAGCATAGGGCGGAAGGTCTCTACGCCATTGAGATAGACACAGTTCTCATCGAAACTACCGCCACGCACATTGTACTGCGACGAAAGCTCATTGTGGGTAGAAACACCCATCTGCGTCTGGATAATCTCCTCAACGCCATTACCGGTAGTAGAGGGCATCTGGCGAGTGGATGACACCTTGATGCGCTGTACGAGGTCGGTCTGGCGGCGCATGGCGGTAATGCCGGCCTCGCCAAGAGCAATAGCCTTGGAGGCAATGTGGAGATCAAGGCGCAGCGAGTCGCCTTGGGGTGCATAGACGGTAGTCTTGCGAGTGCGGTAACCAGTAGCAAAGCACACCACCACGATAGAGTCGCCACGCGAACAATTAATACTATAATGGCCCTGCAGCCCTGAGACAGCAAACTTGTTTTGCTTCTCAATATACACAGAAGCAAACTCTACAGGCGAGTCGTATTCGTCGAGCACGCGGCCATGGATACGGAAGTGGTCGTCGGCAGTAGCGCTGAGGGCCGTGAGCAGCAGGACAACAGCAAGCAGGAAATGTAGGAATCTATTCATCGAGCAAATCGGGTCTTAGGGTTTTAGTACGTTCGAGAGCCTGGTTAAACTCCCATTCTTTGATTTTTGCCTCGTTGCCAGAGAGCAGTATGTCGGGCACTCGCCACCCCTTGTAGTCGGCAGGGCGGGTGTATATGGGCGCAGCAAGCAGGTTGTCCTGAAACGAGTCAGACAAAGCACTCTGTTCATCGCCAATCACTCCGGGTATAATCCTGACCACTGCATCAGCAATGACAGCCGCGGCCAGTTCGCCGCCAGTGAGCACATAATCGCCTATGCTTATCTCCTTAGTAATCAAATGTTCACGGATGCGATAGTCGATGCCTTTGTAGTGGCCGCAAAGGATAATGACATTCTCCTTGAGAGAGAGGTCGTTGGCCATAGGCTGGTCAAACTGCTCGCCGTCGGGGGTGGTAAAGATTATCTCATCATAGTGGCGTTCTGCCATAAGAGCCGAGATGCAGGCATCGATAGGCTGACACTGCATCACCATGCCAGGAAATCCGCCAAAAGGATAGTCGTCAACACGCTTGTGCTTGTCGGCGGTGTAGTCGCGAAGATTGTGTACATAAATCTCGGCGAGCCCTTTCTTCTGGGCCCTGCCAAGTATAGATTGCGAGCAAAACGGCTCGAGCATCTCTGGCAATACTGTGATTATATCTATACGCATAGCGAAATTATTAGCTGATATTTGAATTTAGGGATTCAAAGTTAATCATTTTTATATTAGGAAGCGCGTGCGCAACGCAATAATTATAATTATTAACGCAGAAAGTGCGGAATTATTATAAAAAGTTCGTAATTTTGGCACATATTTCTTACAACCTATGACCGAACTACAGAAAATACAACAGCTGCGCAAGGATTTGCACCAGCACAACTATAACTACTATGTGCTCAATGCGCCCACCATCAGCGACAAGGAGTTTGACGACATGATGCACGAATTGATGCGCTTGGAGGAATTGCACCCCGAGACATTTGACGCCAATTCGCCGAGCCAGAGAGTGGGAAGCGACCTGAGCAACGATTTCGTGCAAATCAAGCATCGCTACCCAATGCTCTCGCTGGCCAACACCTACAACCGCGAAGAAGTGCAGGCTTTCTACAACAGAGTGGCACAAGGGCTTGACGGACAAAAGTTTGAAATATGCTGCGAACTGAAATTCGACGGCTTATCAATCTCGCTAATCTATGAGCAGGGAAAACTCGTAAGAGCCGTGACCCGAGGCGATGGAGAAAAGGGCGACGACGTAACAGCAAACGTAAAGACAATACACTCCATACCACTCGTGCTCAACGAAGCCACAGCGCAATCGTGGCCCGAGGAATTTGAGATACGAGGCGAGATACTCATGCCGTGGCAAAGTTTCGAGACCCTCAACCAGCAGCGCGAAGAAGCCGGCGAGACCCTCTTCGCTAACCCACGCAATGCCGCCAGCGGCACACTGAAAAGCAAGAACTCTGCAGTAGTGGCAGAGCGCAAACTTGATGCATATCTGTACTATCTGCTGGGCGAGGAACTGCCAGACGATAATCACTTTGACAACCTCCAGACCGTTAGGAATTGGGGATTCAAAGTGTCAGACGCCATGCTCGTGGCGCACTCGCTCGACGAAGTAATGGCATATATCGACTACTGGGACAAGCAGCGCTCCGAACTACCCGTAGCCACCGACGGAATCGTGCTCAAGGTAAACTCAATACAGCAGCAACAGCAGTTAGGCTATACCGCCAAGACTCCAAGATGGGCAATAGCCTATAAGTTTCAGGCAGAGAGGGCGTTAACCCGATTAAATGAAGTAACGTATCAAGTGGGACGCACCGGCGCCGTAACACCCGTGGCCAACATGGAACCTGTGCACCTGAGCGGAACCATAGTGCGCCGCGCCTCGCTCCACAACCAGGACATAATCGAGAGCCTTGACCTGCATCTTGGCGACATGGTCTATGTGGAAAAAGCGGGCGAAATAATTCCGCAGGTGGTCGGCGTAGAGAAAAGTCAGCGCGAGAACAACTCCGACGACAAGAAAGTAAGGTTTATAACCACTTGCCCCGAATGCGGAGCACCACTGATACGATATGAAGGCGAGGCTGCCCACTACTGCACCAACGACGCCACCTGCCCGCCACAGATCAAGGGCAAGATAGAGCACTTTATCTCACGCGACGCCATGAACATCGATTCTCTGGGCCCCGAGACAATTGCCGACTACCACGCCCGCGGATTAATAAACAACGTGGCAGACCTCTACGAACTGAAAGTCAGCGACTTGGAGGGCGACAACGGCAACCGGTTGAAATCCGCCCAGAAGATAATTGCCGCCATTGAGAACAGCAAGCAGGTTCCCTTTGAGCGCACCCTCTATGCCCTCGGCATTAGATTTGTAGGCAAGGTGACCGCAAAACAGATTGCGCGCCACTTCGGATCGATAGACAAGCTGATAGAATGCAGCCTCGACGAACTGATGCAGGTTGAAGGCGTGGGTGCCGTGATTGCCTCGTCCGTTAAACATTATCTGATGGAGCCGCGCAACATGGAGATACTCAATCGCTTGCGCAATTATGGCCTGCAATTTGAAATCACCCAATCCGATGCCGCCGCAGGCGACAGCCTCGCTGGCAAAAGCATAGTAATCAGTGGCGTGTTCAAACACCACTCCCGCGACGAATACAAGGCACTCATCGAGGCCAACGGTGGTAAAAACGTGAGCAGTATTTCGGCCAAAACCAGTTTCATACTGGCTGGCGACAATATGGGCCCGTCAAAATTGGAGAAAGCCCAAAAACTTGGCGTCGCCCTTGTGAGTGAAGATGAGTTTCTGGCCATGATTGGCAATTCATCCCCTACCCCAAACACAGATTCCGACACCAAGCCCGAGCAAGCACCCCAAGCCCCCGTGCAGTTAGACTTGTTTGGGTAGAAGGTACCAAGACTTTTCGACAACAAATTTGAATTCCAGCTAAAGCACTTGTTTTGGCTGGATTTCTTTTTATGAAATAGCCCCATAAAAACATTAAATTGCGACCTGAAAAAATCTAAATGCGCGCAAAATTCTGTTCACAGCGCTGTGAACAATCGTTCATAGCGCTGTGAACAATCGTTCACAGCGGTGTGAACAAACGTTCACAGCGCTGTGAACTAAAATTAGCACGCATCTCGAAAGAATTATGACGAATTTAGAGTGATTTATATCGGACTTTATGCCGATAAACACACAGATTTCAAAAAAACAAATGATAAAATATGGCGTTAGAGAAGAGTTTTAACCAGTCATTTTAACGATTTTCGCACAGCAATTGC
>JAZUHM010000129.1:0-2302 GCA_045641725.1 Bacteroidaceae bacterium
CCTCGACATAGTCGTTTACTGTCAGTTCGCGCTTGCGGGCTCTGGGCTTGCGCTGCAGATATGGGTTGATCATGCCCGGGCTTACGGGGCTGGTCTCAACCTTGAGTCCTTCGTATTGTGAATCGTTTTCGGGATGTTCCATTTTTATAGGGTTTATTGTTCTGGTGAGTTGTTGACCAGTATATATACGATTGGGCTTGTGTAGTCGTTGCTGATGAGCAGAATGCGGTGGCTGGCGTTTGAGATGTCAAGGTATTTCTTGATTACCGTGACGCTCATCTTGATGGTCTCGCCTGGGGCAATCTGTGTCTTGGGGAGCGATACGTTGATGGCGGGATGCATGGTCTGCACGGATTTGAGCGAGAGCATCGATTTGCCGTTGTTGGTGATTTCGATGAAACTCTTGACTTTTGGCTTGTTAGAGGCAGGCATGGTCAGTTCGGTGGTGCTCAGGCTGATTACCGGTGCATCGTCTGTGCGGAGTACTGTGGTGGTGTCAAACAGAACCACGCTCACTGGTATTGCCATCTCCTTTGAGACCTTTTCGCCCGGCTTGCTGCTCACAAATACATTGTTTTGAGTGAGGCCCAGACGGTGGTTGAGTTTGTAGGTGTCGAGTGTGACGATCAGTTTGCCCTTGCGGCCTGGGGGCAGCACGGCGGGCACTGCTCTCACGCTGAGGTATGGGGGCAGCAGCAAGAGGTTTGGCTCGCACTTCTCGTCGCTATTGTTGGTCACAAAGAGGGTCTGCTCTACCACGTCGCCGTCATTTACGCGGTCAAACTCGATATTGTCGGTGTTGAGCAAGAGATTGCCAAATTCCACACCAAAGGCATTCTGGTCGGCCAAGCCGTGACCATGTCTGCTTGCGGCGTTTATATCTACCAGCGCCTTGCCTCTGATTGAGAGCTTGACGGGTTTGTCGGAGGCGTTGGTGTAGATATATGCGGTGCGGGTGAAGCGGCCTCCGAGGTCTATGTCGTTGGTTAGGGTCACGGTCACGCTGCCGCCTGCCGGAATGGTTTGCGAACTGCTCGCAATGCTAAGCACCGAGGTCGAGGCCACTGTGCGCGTGATGGCGATGTCTTGGTTTGTGGTGTTCTTGAGTGTAAACTGTGTCGTGCTTTGGGTGTACAACTGCAGGGCACCGAGGTCCTTGGTGCTTTTGTCAACAGAAATCTGCGCTATAGATGCGGCGCAGCACGCAAACATGGCAAAAACTGCCGATATTAGAGAAAATATTATGCGATTCATCGAAAAAATATGCTTTATGTGGCAAAGTTAATCAAACTTTCTATACTTTTGCAATTCATAATGCTAAAAAATACAAATATGCGCTTTATTTCTTGGAATGTGAACGGATTGAGAGCTTGTGTGGGCAAAGGATTCGCAGATATATTCAGTGAGTTGGACGCCGATATATTCTCTTTGCAGGAGACAAAAATGCAGGCCGGTCAGTTGGATTTGCCGTTTCTGGGCTATCAGTCTTATTGGAATTATGCGGAGAAAAAAGGCTATAGCGGCACCGCGTCGTACAGTCGCCTCACGCCGCAGAGCGTGCGCCTTGGCATGGGCATAGAGGAGCACGACACCGAGGGACGTGTGGTCACCCTGGAGTTTGAGCAGTTTTATTATGTGACAGTTTATACTCCAAATTCGCAGGACGGACTTCGCCGCCTGGATTATCGCATGGCGTGGGACGATGCCTTTCGCGAGTATGTGTGTCGCCTTGACGAACAAAAGCCAGTGGTTATCTGCGGCGATATGAACGTGGCTCATCAGGAGATAGACCTCAAGAATCCTAAGACCAACACGCGAAACGCTGGCTTTACCATCGAAGAACGAGATAAGTTTACCGAGCTCCTGCACAGCGGATTCACCGACACATTCCGTTATCTGCATCCCGATGCCACCGATGCCTATTCATGGTGGTCTTACCGCTTTCATGCTCGCGAGAAGAACGTGGGCTGGCGCATAGATTACTATCTGGTATCAAATCGTCTGGCTCCCAATATCACTGAGGCCAGAATATTGAACGATGTCTATGGCTCCGACCATTGCCCTGTGCTGTTGGAGTTGGATATTTAGCCGTTTGAGGCCGCATAGAGTGCAAAGAGGACAAAGAGAGGCGCTAATCTTTTGGTGTTTGGCAAAATTTTCTTACCTTTGCACCTGCAACAGCGCAAGGCCAGCGCCCTGAGCCGTTGTCAATAGATTGTCAGCCAATAAAATGGAGAGGTGCTCGAGTGGCTGAAGAGGCACGCCAAGTCGGATCGTAGCCATGTCGTTCTGTGAGCCAAGG
>JAZUHM010000130.1:0-8872 GCA_045641725.1 Bacteroidaceae bacterium
CACATGTTCTTCAACGTGTTTGGCGTGGTAGTGGTGCTGCTGATGTTCTATCCGTTCTGCGACGTGGTGAGTTGGTTTGTGGAGGATGTGATGCAGTCTGGCGGCAACGATTTGTTTAAGCTGTCGATGTTCCACACGGCATTCAATATCTTTAATACCTTATTATTAATAGGTTTTGTGAAGCAGATTGAGCGCTTTGTGTGTCGCGTGCTGCCGATGAAGGTGGAGCCCGACGAAAAGGGTCTCAAGTTTATCTCGGGCGGTCTGTTCTCTACATCGGAGCTTTCTATCTTGCAGGCTCGCAAGGAGATTGTGCACTTTGCCGAGCGTTGCCAGAAGTCTTTTAACTACGTGATTTCAATGCACGGCATCACCAAGGCCGACGAGTTTAAGCAGATATTCGACAAGGTTGAGAAATACGAGGGTATTACCGACAATATGGAGTATGAGATTGCGCACTATCTGCAGAAGGTGAGCGAGGGCGACCTCTCTGACGACGCCAAGCGACAGATTCAGCGCATGCTCCGCGAGATAGACGACCTCGAGAGCATCGGCGACAGCTGCTTCTCGCTGGCCCGCCCCCTCAACCGCAAGCGCGAACTTTGTGACGAGCACTTCACTCCCGAGCAGCTGGAGCAGATTCGCCGCATGGAGCAGTTTGTGGGCGACGCAATGCAGCTGATGACTGAGACCTTGCGACAGCCTGAGGGCGAAGGCCACGACATTTCCCGCAGCTGTTCGCTTGAAGACGAGATCAATGCCCTCCGCACTCAGTTGCGCGACGACAATCTACACAACATCGCCTCAGGCCAGTACGATTATAAGCTCGGAGTTTTCTATATCGACTTTATCAACGGCCTCGAGAAACTGGCTGACTACACGCTCAACGTTGTGCAGATCAAAGCCCGCAAGACCAGAGTCTGACTTCTTAGAAAACATTTTATATCCTTTGGATAGAAGATTTAGCGCAGGCAAATAAAAGTCCATGTCGCTCAAGTGTCTGGCGGCCAAATGCTGTCCATTAAGGAGTTAAAGTGTGACAATGTTGTTAAGAACAGAAACTTGTGCAGATAATCGAGTCGTATTTAGATATAAAGATGTAATTTTGCGCCAAACTAATTTTGGTAATGGCAAAAAGAATTCTAATAGTGGACGATGAGCCCGATATTTGCGAGATTCTTCGCTTTAATCTCGAGATGGACGGTTTTGATGTCGTGACGGTTGAAAGCGCAGACGACGGACAGAAAATTGTGGACGCCCTGCCTGTGGACTTGATACTACTTGACGTGATGATGACGCCCAAATCGGGTTTTGAATGGGCAAAAGAACTGAAGTCAGTCCCTCGTACCGCCGGCATTCCTATCATCTTCTGCACAGCGAAGACGCTTGAGGAAGACCTCCTGTTGGGCTTTGCGCTGGGAAGCGACGATTATATCTGCAAACCCTTTCGCATCAGCGAAGTCAAGGCGCGAGTCAAAGCCGTGCTCCGCAGGTCGCAGCAGGAGTCTAAGGACTTTGTGCAGAGTCTGCCCGCAGAGTCGCCTTCTAACATGGTAATCAAGTATGAGGGCATAGTGATGGACCTCGATCGCAAGGAGTGCCATGTTGACGGCGAGGAGGTGGTGTTTACCAAGCTCGAGTTTGAGGTGCTTGCACTGCTTCTCTCTAAGCCCGGACAGGTTTTCTCGCGTGAGAAAATACTGCAGGCCGTTTGGCCCAGCGACACAATAGTGCTCGACCGCACCGTGGACGTCAATATCACTCGCATTCGCAAGAAGATTGGCCGCTATGGCGAATATTTGCGCACGAAATTTGGATACGGATATATGTTCAGCCGATGATGCACACGCGACTTACAAACAAAATATTCATCGCGGTGACGATACTCGCCAGCCTGTTTACGCTGTTTTTCGGTATCTACGAATATAGGCGCGAGCACGCCTTTCGCGTCGATATACTCCACTCGCAATTGCAGCTCAACAACTATTATTATGTTGAGGGCCATTGCGACCCAAGCATACGTGTGACAGTGACCGACACGCTGGGCAATGTGCTTTTTGACACCGAGGAGCGCGACGTCAGCCAGATGGGCAACCATCTGCAGCGCGAGGAGATACAAAAGGCGTTGGGCGAAGGCAGTGGCTTCGCCATCAAGCGTGCTTCTGAGACCAATGGCGAGAAATATTTCTATTCCGCCACCCGCTTCGGCGACAAGATAGTGCGCTCCTCAGTGCCCTATTCGGCCGAACTCACTTCGTCGCTTGAACACGACTATACCTTTTTATATTATACTGCGAGCATTCTGGCCCTCATAGCCATAGCCTTGTATTTCCGCCACCGCTATGAGCACAGCGAGCGTGAGAAACAGCGCATCAAGCGCCAGCTCACCGAGAATGCCGCCCACGAGCTCAAAACTCCCGCCGCCTCGATAGAGGGCTATCTCGAGACTTTGGTCAGCAACCCCACCATGCCCGACAGCCGCCGCATAGATTTCCTTGAGAAATGCCACGCGCAGAGTCGCCGCATGAGCCGCTTGCTGGCCGACATGAGCACCCTTACTCGCCTTGACGAGGCCCGCGAGACACCGCCGCAGAAGAAGATTGATGCAGCCGCCATACTCCGACAAATACAAGACGAGACGGCAGCCGCCTTCAGGGAGCAGAATATTCAGCTGCAGATACTGACTCCCGTCGCGCTGCCCATGAATGGAGACTCGTCGCTTATTTATTCCCTTTTCCGCAATATCTTTAGCAATGTGCTGGCCTACGCCATCGATGCCACCTATTTCAGGGTTGAAGCTAGGGAGTCGGGAGAATATTATCAGTTTGTTTTAGTAGATAACGGCGTGGGAGTGCCCGAGCCCCACCTGTCACATATCTTTGAGCGATTCTATCGTATCGACAAGGGCCGCTCGCGTCGCCTTGGCGGCACCGGCTTAGGCTTGGCCATCGTGAAGAATATCGCCTTGCAGTATGGCGGCTCAGCCACAGCTCAACCCACCCCCGGCGGCGGCCTGACCATCGAGATACAGCTTAAGAAGAATGTTTAGGAGATAGGAGTTAAAACGGGGAGTTTTATTTTGGCGAGATGACACCCTCGGGGCTGATGGCGGGGGCTGATTGGGGGAAGTCGGCTTGGCTGAGCTGGTTGATCAGGCGGGCGGCTTCGTTGGTGGCGTCGGTGCGAGGGCCGATGCGCTCTTGCTGACGATAGGAGTGTATCTGGCCGCCGGCGAAAGCGCCGTTGTCTGTTCTGACGCGGGCCACCAGCAGCGGCGCAAGGCCCTTGGTTCCGCTCACACCCATGCGAAATGGTGTGCAGAAATTGCCAAGGCTATAGGCGATGAGGTGATTTTTGTATATTTCCATGCCGCGAGGTACATGGGGGCCGTGGCCAACTACGATGTCGGCACCCAAATCTACGCAGAGGCGGGCAAATTTGGCCACATTGCCGCGGCGCTCGCCTACATAGGTCTCTTCGGCCATGGGCACATGCAGATAGGCAGTGCCCTCGGCTCCGCCATGGAAGGTGACTATCAGCACATCACACTTTTTTCGCAAGGCTGTCACATATTGTTTGACCTCGGCCTCGTTGTTGAGGTCGAGAGTGTTGGTGCAGGCTGCGGCAAACTGCAGGAATCCAAAAGTGACGCCATTGCGCTCAATCAGGCATTCTTCGGCCATCTCCTTAACGCCCGAGACACCCAGTCCCACGCTGCGCAGGTTGGCCAGAGTCAGTTTGCGGCCGGTTATACCAAAATCGTTGGAGTGGTTGTTGGCAATGCCCACAGCATCAAAGCCTGCATCTACAAGATTTTGGGCGTGGTCGCCCGGCATGCGGAAAATATAATAGGTCTTGGGATTGGTCATCTTGCGCAGTTCGCCCTCGGTGCCGTAGTACATGGTGCCCTCGAGGTTGGCGATGGCCAGGTCGGCGGCCTTGATGTAAGGAGCGCAGTCTTTAAACAGCGATCGGCCGCGGTCTTTGGTGATATAGGATGAATCGGGAAAATTGGTGCCCATCATCACGTCGCCCACAAAGGCGAGCGACACCTCTGCGGGAGCATTGCCGTTTGGGTCGAATTTCCCGATGGAATCTTGTGTTTTTGTAGAATCGGTATCGGTGGCTGATAGCAAATTGCCCCATTTGTTGCCGCAGTTTGAGCAGGCGTTGAGTGCCACGCACAGCAAGAGTGATAATAAGAGCGGTAATTTCTTCATTTTTCTCGATGAAATCGTTGTTTTTTTATTTTAATCGGATAATAGTGAGCCCGTCGCGCAGCGGCAGAATCACCTTTTCTACGCGGCTGTCTGCGCCAACGAGGTCGTTAAACTCGCGTATGCCCACAGTCTGGGCGTCTTTATCGTATGCGGGGTCGGTGACGTGGCCGTCCCACAGCGTGTTGTCGGCAATGATGTAGCCTCCCGGATTGAGCAGGCGCAGGCTTAGCTCATAATAATCTACGTATTGGCGCTTATTGCCGTCGATAAACACCAGATCGTAGCGCAATGGTGAGTCTTTGAGGTCTGTCAGTACGTCGCCGATGTGCATGGTCACCTTGTCGGCCCAAGGTGATTTTTCGATGCGGGGGCGTGTAAAATCCTCCATTTCATCGTTGATTTCGTAGGTATCGACCATGCCGCCGTCGCTCAGGCCGGCCGCCATGCTCAGCGCGGAGTAGCCGGTGTAGGTGCCGATCTCCAGAATTCGCTGAGGCTTGATCATCTGCACCAGCATCTTGAGCATCACCCCCTGCAGGTGGCCCGAGGCCATGCGCGAGCGAATCAGATAGATATTGGTGTCTCTATATAATTTATAAAGGTAGGGGTGCTCAGGCTCTATGTGCTGCAATATGTAGTCGCCGAGGTCTTGCATGGCAGTAGCGCGGAGGGGGATTAGAAATTAAGGATAGCCTCTACCGCCAGGCGATAAGAATCGAGGCCGAAACCGCAAATCACGCCCTTGCAGCCTGCCGAGATCATCGATTTGTGGCGAAATTCCTCGCGCTGGTGCACATTGGAGATATGCACCTCTATCACAGGAGTGCTGACAGCCTTAATGGCGTCGAGCAGGGCCACTGAGGTGTGGGTGTAGGCGCCGGCGTTGAGCACGATGCCGTCGTAGGAGAATCCGACCTCGTGGATTTTGTTGATCATCTCGCCCTCTACGTTGCTCTGGAAGTATTCAATCTCGGCATCGGGGTATTTTGACTTCAATTGGGCGAGATAGTCGCCAAATGTCGCGTTGCCATAGACTGAGGGCTCTCTAACGCCCAGCAGGTTGAGATTTGGGCCGTTTATAATCTGAATTTTCATAATGAGAATGTGTTTTTGGCGGGTTTTGTGTGTCCCCGCCATTATTATTTTGTAACTTTGGCGGCAAATTTATAAAGAAAAGTTAAGATTTGCCGTATGCAGCCACAAAATATTGACAAAATTGGGGGAGAAAACGTGCAGAATTGGCATAAAGTAAACCAGAAGCACGTGAATGACTTCCGCACTTACCTGTTGCTGGAGAAAGGTTTGTCGCAGAATACCATCGACGCCTATATGCGGGATTTGGGCAAATTGCTGGATTTTCTGAGCACTGAGCAGATTGATCCGCTGGCAGTCACCATCGACCATCTGCATCAGTTTGCCGCAGCGCTCTACGACATAGGGCTCGATGCTCGCTCGCAGGCCAGAATCCTGTCGGGCGTGAGGGCGTTCTACAAGTTTCTGCTGATGACCGACCAGATTGAGACCGACCCCGGCGAACTGCTGGTGTCGCCCAAGATTGGTGTGCATTTGCCCGAGGTGCTGTCGGTGGAGGAGATAGATATGCTGATTGCCGCCATCAGGCTTGACACTCGCGAGGGACAGCGCAATCGCGCCATCATCGAGGTGCTGTATAGCTGCGGTCTGCGAGTGAGCGAGTTGTGTAATCTGCGATTGTCAGACCTCTTTCTTGACGATGGTTTCATCAAGGTAAAGGGCAAGGGCTCCAAGGAGCGCCTGGTGCCCATCTCGCCCAAGGCTGTCAAGGAGCTAAGGCTGTATTTTTTTGACCGCAACACGTGGATCATACCCCTTGAATATCAGGATTATGTGTTTATCACCATCCGGCGCAGCATCAAGAACATAGGCCGCATCATGGTGTTTCACATTATCAAGACGCTGGCCGAGAAGGCGGGCATCACCAAGGAGATCTCGCCCCATACGCTGCGCCATTCCTTCGCCACCCATCTGCTTGAGGGCGGCGCCAATCTGCGCACCATACAGGCAATGCTGGGCCACGAGAGCATTGCCACCACCGAGATATACACTCACATCGACCGCTCGCGTTTGCGCGACGAAATATTGCAGCATCACCCTCGCAATATGCGCCATAATAGTTAAAAAATGCCTATTTTTGGATTGCATATTTGGGAAATAAAGATTTTTTTTATAAGTTTGCCACCTGAAAAGACTAAGTCATGGTATTAAATCACCAACCTTATAATAATTATAGCTATGAAAATTTGTAGAAATCTCATTGTTGCTCTGCTGGCTACGGTTTTGTCAGTGGTTGCAATGGCTCAGAATGAAAATCGCGGCTTCGGCAATCGTGGCGGCGGCTTTCAGCCTAAACTTGAGGGCGTTTGGCAGATGTGTTCGCTCAGCGCAACTCAGGACGGACAGCCTCAACTCAGCTTTTTGCCTATGCTCAAGGTTTTTAATGAGGACGGATATCAGAATATCGCCCTGCCAGACGAGGGCGGATGCTTTATATCTAAGCAGTGCAAGATAGAAAAGACATCTGACAGCACTTTTACCGAGACTCCAATGATGATGCGCCGCGACTCGGTGCAGACGGCGCCGGTGGTTGTCAGCTTCCGTTTCCGTGGCCCTATGTGGCTCACAATCACTTACACCGAGGCCGGCAAGGCTGAGCCTACTACCGAACTCTGGATGCGTGTTCGCCCACAGGGTGGCCGCGGCGGCCAGATGGGTCAGGGCGGTCAGCGCACGCCGGGCATGGGTCGCCCCGACGGTCAGCGCCGTCAGCAGGGCGGTCAGCGCGGTGGATTCAATCGCCAGCGCATGAACGGCGACTTCAACCCGTTTGAGCAAAGCCAAGGCGGCGGTTCCATATCAGAGGCCGACGACTGATTGAAAACGACTCTCAATTATACACAAAGACAGCACTTGCAAAACCTCTGCAGGTGCTGTCTTTCTTATCGGTTTTACGGGAGTTAACGAGGAGATTGTTTTTGGGGGGCGTAAAAGAAGCGATAACTTCCATTAACTCCCCTCTAACTCCCAAAAAAAGCTATTAAAAATCAGTGTCAGCCTTTGTACTGCGAGGGCAAGCAGCCTACCACTTCGCGAAAGGCTTTGCGGAATGTCGAGAGGTTGGTATAGCCGCTGGCGTTGGCGATGTCCTGCACCAGCGCGGTCTCTGACTTGTTTTTGAGCAGTTCGCAGGCGTATTGTATGCGCAATCCGTTGATATACTGGTAGTAACTCTGGTTGGATTCTTGGAAATACCGCGCCAGGATGTTGCGATTGATGCCCAGTTCCTTGCAGAGCATGTCGCGGGTGAGGTTGGGATTGCGGTAGAGGCCCGTCTCTTCGCATTTTTGCTGCAGGCGCAGTTTCAGTTCGGCGAATTGCTGCTGCTGTTTGTCGGTAGTGACCAGAGCAGGGGCGGGCATCTGTGTGCTTTGCTCAAACTCTTTCATCTCGTTGGCGGGAATGCTGATAGGGCGCAGCCTGCGCGAATAGATTACCAGCATCGTGCAGTTGAGCAGCGAGTAAACCATATAGACATACTCAATCACCGGCGTGAAATACGCCTCGTGAATGGCATAGAGCAAGCCCTGGATGGTGAAGCCGCCAAACACATAGTAGCCCCAGTGCAGATTGTGCTGGCTGAGGTCGGCGTATTCAGTTTTGAGCAGGCGCAGGTATTTCTGGTAGAAGAAGACGAAATACGCCATGAGCGCCAAATGGGTCAGAACCGCCGCGACGAGCAAAATATAGATGATGATGCGCTGAGGCGCCAATGCGTACCATATCAATAACAGTATCTCGGGCGCTATGGTCAGCACCAGCAGCCTCTTGGTCATCGTGGTGCGCTGCAGCAGGGCGCGCATCACCATCAGGGTGCTGGGCAGCATGAGTATGATGGTGCTGAATGTGCAGATGTGGTAGTTGTATGTGCCGGTGCTTTGCGGGCCATGCAGCATGATGGGCGGCATATACAGAAAGCAGGCCAGCGCAAAGGCCAGCATGTAGACGCCCACCATGGTAGAGATGCGGTTGCTGCGCTCCTGCTCCACCTCGTTGCTCTGTCTGGTGGGGCGAAGCAATTGAAAACCGCCCAGTCCGCTGAGGTATAAAATCGTCAGCAGATAGCAGACCATGTATATAATTTCACGAGTATTCATATTTGCAAAGGTATAAAAAAAGAAATTTTTTTAGGACAAAATTCAGAAATTTTATGCCCCCAAAGGATGAATCTGTCACAATCGGGGATAAATAGGTCACAAATGTGGCCATTTTTCCGATTTGCAAATTCAAAAATGCCGAAAATGTTTGCCACCAGAAACAGAATGTCTAATTTTGCATCAAACAAATCAACAACAATATATATCGAATCTTCCTGTTACAAGGAATTTAGTTTTTTCATCATGAAGTACTAAGAGGGCCGCGTAGTGATTACGCGGCCTTTTTGTTTGTTAAGGAGCCAGCTTTTCTGCGCAAAAACGGGCTCAGTGGAAAAACACTGGGGGCGTTAAAAAGTAGCTATAGTCTTCTGTTATCAAAAAATGCTTTAGCGGAATATCGCTTCGGTCGATGTTTGGCGCAGTACTCGCCGAACTACAAAAGACACCAATCAAACCATTGGC